>CAXMNO010000057.1:0-6096 GCA_964194655.1 uncultured Acidimicrobiia bacterium | reverse complement strand
CCGGCGTAAAGCTTCGAGGGCTGAAATCATCCCGTCCACACGCTTACGCAAAGTCGGGTATGAAATTTCCAAGTCGGCAGCCACTTGCTTCAGATTGCCGCCTGCGAGCAATATACGCTCCGCCAACGCCTGTTCATCAGGGTTCAAACGGGCAAGGCGAGGCAACTGAAGCTGTCCGGCAAAGCTCAAACGGCAAGTCGGACAAGCGACTTTCGTTACCTCAAGCGATCCACCGCAGTTTATACAATGATGCATTCGAATATTATAATTTATATTATGTGAAAAATTCAACCTATTTTTTTTCATTTTATTTAATACTTGCTTAAGGTCATCGTACGCTCGGCCCTTGCGATTCAGGGCCGTGCCAGCGAAAGTGAGCGGCATGATCCTTCTTGCAACAGATTTTGGACTTCCTTACCGGACCCAAATGCTGGCCGCGATGTACCGGGAAGCGCCGGAGGTTCCGGCATTCACACTTTTTGACGACCTTCCAGCCTTTAACCCGCGCGCGGCTGCTCTCCTCATCGCCGCCTATGCGAGCGATTTTCCGGCCGGCTGCGTCTTTTGCTGCGTTGTCGATCCAGGGGTTGGATCAAACCGCGCTCCCCTGGTAGTCCGTGCAGGCGGACGTTACTTCGTTGGCCCGGATAATGGCGTTTTGGCGATTGCTCTGCGCCATTACGCGGACCCAGCAGCCTGGGAGATCACCTGGCAGCCCGAGAAACTTTCCAATACCTTTCATGGACGCGATGTTTTCGCACCAATCAGCGCCGCGCTTGCCCGCGACGGAGAGAAAGCCTTAGAAAAATTGGCTAAACCCAAGGACCTTCAAACAATTGTCGGGCGCGATTGGCCAGCCGAGATCGCAGAGATTATTTATATCGATAGCTTCGGCAATTGCATGACCGGCCTCCGCTCGGAAGGACAAGAGCAAGAAGATGCCAAACTTCACGTCAAAAACAAACGCATTTCCCATGCCAGAACCTATTCCGAAATGCCTATCGGTGAACTCTTTTGGTACGAAAACGCCAATGGATTGATCGAAATCGCCCAAAATCAGGGAAGTGCCGCGCAGTTATTAGATCTCAAAGTTGGCGATTTGATTGAAATGAGGTCCGATCATGGCGTCCAAGGCTGAAAAGATAATTCTCGATTGCGATCCGGGCATCGACGATGCCTTTGCGATCTTTCTAGCTCTCTCAGCCCAGCATAAAATCGAACTTCTGGGCATCTGCACAGTCGCTGGCAACGTCGGCCTGGATCTAACGACGGAAAACGCACGCCGCCTTGTCACGCTTGCAGGCGCTAAGGAGGCCCGCGTCTTTGCCGGTTGCGCGCGTGCTCTTCTGAAATCACCGACGAGGGCCACTGATATTCACGGCGACAACGGGTTGGGCGGCGTTCGGGTCCAAGCCAGTCTCGCGCCACTCGAGGAACGCCATGGTGTTGATTTCCTGAGCGAGAGCATAATGCGTGAAGCCCCTGGCAGCGTCACGCTCTGTGCAACCGGGCCTTTGACCAATGTCGCACTCGCCCTCGTCAAGGAACCTCTTATAGCATCGCGCCTTAAGCGGCTGGTTTTTATGGGCGGCGCCCTGGACGTCCCAGGGACGGAGGGTGCCGCGAAAGCAGCAGAATTCAATATTTTCAGCGACCCTCATGCGGCTGAAATCGTCCTTAGCGCTGGCATCGCGGACGTTGTCATGATGGGATTGGACGTCACGCGCCAGGTCAATGTCGATGAAGCACGCCGCCGGGCGATAGCAAACCTCGATACGCACTGTGCGTTACTCGGCGCCGCTATGCTAGAAAGCTATGGGCGAGAGAAGAAGTACCTGCATGACCCAACGGTTATCGCCTATTTGCTTCACCCAGAGCTTTTCAACGGCGAGCGACACCCAATTGCCGTGAACCTCAAATCAGATGAATATTTTGGCCGCACAGAGCGAACCGACGACCTGGCGCGCAGCGAAGTCATGGTCATAAAACACATTGATGCAGAAGGTTTTTTCACCCTCTTATTTGAGCACCTGGCAATCCTGCCCTAGCGCCAACTATGGTGTTGGCTCCTCTGCCGAGTTTTGAGCGTTACGCTCCTCAGTATCCCAGGCAAGCTGATATGCGAGGTAGTACCTTTGAACCTTGGCCACGTACTCAACCGTCTCCCGCCCTATCGCTTGGCGGGCCAAGTCTTCGACGCTTGAGAACCACATGTTGGGATCGAGGCCCATTTTCTTCGCATCACGCTGCAAGCTCTTAATCCGCGTTGGCCCCGCGTTATAGGAGGCAAGCACAAAATCGAGCTGCTCACGCGGACTTTCGCTGAGATTTCCGAAGTGGTGATCCCTCAGATGTGCGAGATACTTGGTGCCTGCATGAATATTGGCCTCAATGCTCGTAATATCTGGGATCGAAATCGGTTTGGCTGCAGCAGTTTCAGCGCGAACTTGCATAATACCGATGGCGCCAGCTCGGCTGCGTTGCTTTTCATCCAGACCGGATTCTTGATAGGCAAGTGCTGCAAGCAGTTTCCAGTCGAAGTCGTAAAGCTCGCCATAACGGCGGAATAGCGGCTCCAGCTTGCTCAAGCGATCACTTCCTGAACGGCTTAGGGGATCGCCGGAATCTGTCGTCTCTTGAAAATAGCGCTTCAAGAGAACGTTGCCGACCAAGGTGCCTTCGCCGATTTGCTTAATAGCCTCGTTCAAGCTTTTCAGCAGTTCCGGGCTATCCTGGCGAACTGCCCAGGAAATTTGACCACCTTCGCTGAGTGTAAGCTTCTCGCGCACATCAATATTCGGAAAGATCTCCGCCCAGAAGCGCGCCCGATGTGCGGTCGTTACCGTAAAATCCAAGGCACCGATTTGGATGAGCTCCATAATGTCCGCATCGGAAAAGCCTCGATCTAACGAGATGATTTCAATCCCCGAGCGCCCAATATTTTGGAAGTGACGGCTCAATTCCTCCAGGTTCTCGATATGTGAGCTGGCCAAAGGCATATAAACGCGACGCCCGGCCAAATCTTCAAGTGAGGAGATCTGTGAATCGCTCGGACCAGTCACTAAAACTTCGCGCACGTCCTTGATATAGGGATCGGTAAAATCGACTTGTCCGGCTCTTTCCGGTGTGACCAGCAGGCCAGCAGCAGCAATATCACCCAAACCGCTAATCAGCGCAGGCAAAAGCTGGTCGGGATGAACGGGTATGAAAACAAAGGTAATGGGCCACTGAGATTTCGGAATGCTCGCTTTCAGGTGTTCGCCATACTGGTGGATCAAATCATACTCAAATCCGCTCGGCGCCCCGTCTTTCAAAAAGAAGTTCGTCCGGTCAAAAGCGACCAGCACGCGGATCACCCGCCGCTCAAGAAGAGCCGGCAGGTCGCCCTTATAGGGCTTGGAGAGAAAGCTTGTATTCTGAATCGGCGAATCCGGCAAAAATAGCGGCAAGACCAACGGATGAGGCAAAGTCTCATTTTTAGCCGCTTGCGCCGATTCCAGGCCTCCGCCAAGGACGCCTATTAAAATGCTAACCGTCGCGATGGCCCTGAAAAACCTCAAAGACCATCTAAATTCCTGCCACCGAAACCGGCGGCTCATCTTCGTTTTGATGGGCCGCCTCCTTCTCAAATACGAAAACACGTCCCCATGATTTAAGGCGCAATAGAAGCCAGAATTGTCCGCTTAACGCAAGTCTTAAGGACCCGAAATCGGTTCCTCGTCAACCCCAAGGTGAGTGCGAAATCTGTTTTTTAGAACCGCGCCGTCGCGTTCGGGAAGAATACGTGGCGGGTCATCTGCCGCGATTTCGATGTTCGCAAAGAAGACGGGGCCAGGGCGCCATAACTTCTCCGTGAAAAGGTCTAAGTCCTTAAAATTACGGACTCTTAGCACTTCGCCAAAGCCACTTGCTGCTGCAATCCCGGCCAGATCCGCGCCAAGCGCGGTGTGGCTTTTCTGCATGCCGGTTTCGCCATAACGGCTATTATCGAGAACAACTACCGTTAGATTCCTCGGCGCCATCGCAGCCAACGTTGCAAGACTGCCAATGCCCATCAACATCTCGCCATCGCCGGTAAGGACCATGACCTGCCTCCGAGGTTGGGCGATGGCCAGGCCCAAACCCATTGCTGCAGCCCCGCCCATCGCGCCCCAAAGATAGAAGTTCGCATCGTGATCACCCGATGCAGCCAAATCCCAAGTGGCAGAACCAAGCCCGGAAACGACGAGACCATCGCCCCTTCCAGCGATTAGGCGCGGAACCACGTCGCGGCGATAAAGCGTATCTTCCCTCATCATCACCAAACCTTCTTACCAATCAGCTTCTGGGCCAAGAGCACCGCGACCGCCTGATTATTGCCATAAGCAAGGTCGAGAGCTTCTGCCACCTTGGGGGCCACCTCTTCAGGTGTTTCCGCCCGCAGACAGCTTACGCCCATCGCACCCAGCACCTCTCTAATCGCGCGTGACATCGGTACTTGCCAGGGATTGAATTCTTCCCACTCCCCACGCATGGTGACCAGCATTACCAGAGGGAAGCGCCCACTCGCAGTTAAGCTCAGCATATTGATACAGTTGCCAACGCCGCTGGACTGCATCAATAAAACGCCCTTTGCCCCACCCAACCAGGCGCCTGCCAAAAGCGCGACACCTTCTTCCTCCGTCGTCAAAGGAATTGCCGTCATCGTCGGATCGTCATGACACAGATCGATCAAGGCCTTGTGGCCTGCATCGGGCACATAGGGAACTTGAGAGGTGCCGGCTTCGCGGAGCAACCGGTGAATTTCACCAGGCCATTCCTTTTCCGAAAGATCGCTATGTTGATTGCCACTCATCACTGGTCTTTCTGTTGCTCGAAAACAAGGGCACAACCGAATAGATCGGCTGCTGGTAGGACGATGCGCTCTAACTCAGCATGCACTCTTTGTCCTGTTTCCCTCAACGTCGCCTCAGCCACCGAGATATCCGGCACCGTGAGAGTAATGGCCGCAACGTAAGGTCCCTCAAGGCCTTGGGGCAAGCAGTCGGCGTGAAAGCGCTTAGCTGCCGCATCAGGCGTAATAACCTCTATCCGGCCATCATCGCTTTTCGCGATTAGGCGATCGGCCTCAAGCGCCACCGTCCCATCGTAGAGAAAACGACGAAGGAAGCCTTCGCTCATCGCCGGGTCATCGCTGACAATCGTTATTGCCGACATACCTGTCACGCCGTTCTTGTGGACTTGATAATCGGGCTTCCAGAAATGCTGCGGGGCGTGCTGCTGGCAGACGAAAAAGGCCATCCCGGGGAGCGCTGGATCAAGAGCGAAGGCGAGCGAGAAGGCGACCTCCACCTCCACACCATCGGGCTGGCGTGCTTTTCGCGCGAAGTCGAAAACCTCGAATGTTTCCAGACCTTGCTCTGCCCAGCACGCATTGTCGCTCTGCGCATCGTTACTCGACACCACGATCATGGAAAGACCTTCGCGCGCACGAAGAAAATCCTGAGCAAAGGCGGAAAAACTGAAAAAGCCGGGGCGGAATGGCAGAATATTTTCTTCCTCGACGACGGACAGAAGCTCGATAAAACTGCGATCGAACTGCGCCAAGCTGTTTCCTGTGCCAAAAGGATGCTCAGCACTTGGCGTCAGCGTAAAGCCTAAGCGGGCGAATTGGTCACGCGCCGCTTCGAGATCGCGGGCTTCCCAAACAACATGATCCAATCCACGCGGGTGCATAATTACGAACTAAGCCTCCAACGCAGCTGAAACGGGTGATTGAACCTGCGCTGCGCCAAAACAGGTCCCACCTTCGATCCCTGCCAAAAGGGGATTGGCAAAATGATTGGGCGAGACGAGTGCCTCGACCGCCTTGGCCGGTAAATGCTCGCCGATGGCTGAGAGGACGCCTTCGCCTAAGCGCCGATCAACCTCGACGAAAGCGCCGCCATCTACGTTGATCCGCGGCTGATGAACAGCGGCTGCGGGTTCAAGTGCCAGATCGATCATGAAAGAGGCGTACTGGAAGACGGCCGGCATGATCCGCCGCCCGCCCGAGGCCCCCAAAGCGAACCAAGGTTGACCGCTGCGTGTCGCGATCATCGGGCACATATTGCTAAG
>CAXMNO010000056.1:0-4593 GCA_964194655.1 uncultured Acidimicrobiia bacterium | reverse complement strand
GAAACACGGGGAAATTCGCAGCGCGGTGCGCAAGCTCTGCGCAGGCTTTGGGCCCGAGTATTGGCGCGCGCTTGATCGCGAGGATGCTTATCCAACCGACTTTGTCGCAGCGCTTACCGAAAGTGGCTACCTCGCGGCACTCATCCCTGAAGAATTCGGCGGCAGCGGTTTGCCGCTATCCGCTGCTGCTGCAATCCTTGAAGAGATAAACCGTTCCGGCGGCAATGCCGGCGCCTGTCACGCCCAGATGTATATTATGGGCTGCTTGCTACGCCATGGATCGCAGGAACAGAAGTCTCGCTACCTGCCAGATATTGCCGCTGGAAAATTGCGCCTCCAGGCTTTTGGTGTGACAGAACCGACGAGTGGTACCGACACCACCTCAATCCGCACCTTCGCACGGCGTGAAGGGGGTCGCTACATCATCAACGGCCAGAAGGTCTGGACGTCGCGGGCAGAGCATTCCGACTTGATGCTGCTTCTCGCGCGAACGACGCCAAAGGGTGAAGTCGCGCGCAAAACGGAAGGCCTCTCGGTCTTTATCGTCGATATGAAGCTGGCTTTGGGAAATGGTCTTACGATTAAGCCGCTGCGTGCCATGATCAATCATGCGACCACCGAAGTCTTTTTCGACGATCTCGAAATTCCGGCTGACAGTCTTGTCGGTGAAGAAGGTAAGGGCTTTCGCTACATCCTTTCCGGCATGAATGCGGAACGTATTTTGATCGCCGCTGAATGCATTGGCGATGCACGCTGGTTTACCGAGAAATCCGTCAACTACGCAAATGAGCGTCGCGTCTTCGACCGGCCGATTGGCCAAAATCAGGGCATTCAGTTTCCAATCGCCCGCGCCTATGCGGAGAGTGAGGCCGCCGCTCTTATGGTTGAGAAGGCAGCCGAGCTTTTTGAGGCGGATGAACCCTGCGGCGCGGCTGCCAATATGGCAAAACTTCTGGCATCCGAGGCCGCTTGGAAGGCAGCCGAAGCCTGCTTGCAAACCCATGGCGGCTTTGGTTTTGCAGAGGAATACGATGTCGAACGTAAGTTCCGTGAGACCCGGCTCTATCAAGTGGCTCCAATCTCCACGAACCTGATCCTAAGCTATCTGGCAGAACACGTACTGGGTCTCCCCAGATCCTATTGACGGCACATTTCGAAAAGGACGTTTTTTATGGCACGCCCTCTCGAAGGTCTTTTAGTCCTGGCCCTGGAACAAGCGGTCGCAGCCCCCCTTTGCACCTGTCGCCTGGCAGAAGCAGGCGCGCGCGTCATAAAGGTCGAGCGGCCAGGAGGCGATTTTGCCAGGCACTACGACAAGGTCGCTAAAGGCGAGAGCGCCTATTTCCTCTGGCTCAATCATGGCAAAGAGTCACTAACGCTGGACCTTAGCCTTGAGGAAGACAAAGCCTTGGCGGAGCGGATTATCGCCAAGGCGGATATCGTCGTCGAAAATTTCAAACCAGGTTCAATGACCCGTCTTGGTTTTTCGCCCGAGCGACTTCGAAAAGATTACCCTAGCCTAATCCTCTGTTCCGTTTCCGGTTATGGCGCGGCACCGGAATTGAGAGATCGCAAGGCTTATGACCTTTTAATTCAGGCGGAATCGGGGCTTGCCTCCATCACGGGTGCGGCGGAGGCACCGGGGCGCGTCGGCGTTTCCGTGGCTGATATCGCTGCTGGCATGAATGCTTATCAGGGCATTCTTGAAGCTGTTATCGCGCGACGCAACGATGGTCACGGCACCCACATAGAAGTCTCGCTTTTCGATACTCTGGCCGACTGGATGACGGTTCCCCTGCTGCACTATGATTACACCGGAAAGGCGCCGGAACGCGTCGGCCTTCGCCATCCCTCCATCGCACCCTACGGCGTTTTCGAAACGGCTGACGCGCGCCAAATCTTAATTTCGATCCAAAATGAGCGTGAATGGAAGGAGCTTTGTGCAGAAGTGCTGGGCCAGCCCGAGTTGGCCACCGAGGACCGCTTCTCAAACAACCTTTTAAGAGTTGCCAACCGCCCAGCGCTGGAAGACGTCATTGGGGCCATCTTCACCAAGCTAACGTTTGCCGAGACCTCTCGGCGCCTAGAGGCGGCCAATATCGCCTTTGCCGCCCTAAATGGTGTGGCTGAGCTCTCTGACCATCCAGCATTGCGGCGAATGACGGTTGAGACGCCTTCCGGCGAGGTTAGCTTGCCGGCGATGCCCGTACGCCAAAACGGTGAAACACCCAGCCCAGGTGCGGTCCCCGGTCCTGGACAGCAAACCGAGGCAATCCGTTTGGAATTTGCAGAGGAGCTGGCCTGAGATTGGCCAAAAAAATAAGGCCAGCCCGAATGCGGACCAGCCAACTCTTCAAATGAACGTGCCGTACTTTACTCTACGTAACTTAATCTAGGTACAGGCACCAGATCCGCCAATCCCCGCCTCTTGCAGGAATGGCACGATAGCTTTTCTCCTTCACCCCTTTTTTCCTTTAAGGGGTTTCGCCTCTTAGCTTTTGATTGTCAGCGCCTAATTCAACGCCGCTCCCTCGTTCTTGGCCGATATGAGCTCACCATCAATTTGAAGAGTGGGTAGCCTATCAACACCGCCATACAAACTACGATGAAACCTAGGAAGATATCACCAATCATCGCCGCCTCTCCTATCAATGTTCAGGTTAAGAAACGCCGAATAAGTCTTTCAATGGGGCGCACAGTATCACAAATAACGATGAAAACTGACTTGCTGCTTTTGCAAAGGTGAGATGCAGTGATGTCATAGACACAGAAATTGCGTCGCTTACAGGTATTTATGGAACTTCTCCACAAGCCCGCTCGAAGCGTTTATGTGCAGTGCAATATAAACCCTCTCCTCTCTGCCCGGGAACGGCGCTATGTCTGATTTTCGTTTGAAAATCATCTTACTACCCCTGGTTACCGTGTCTGAATGGGGCCTTGATGCCGCTTCACCAACCATGCTGCGCTGCACTATTAACGGTTATTAACGATCTTTATTAAGCGAGAGTTATAATATTTTGTGTATCCCTTTCACCCGAAGCCCTTGATATCTGTGGGAGAAAGGAGGGCGTGGAGATAATGTCTGAAGAGCCTCTTGAGCAACCCGGCGATGAATTCGGGATAGAGATGTCATCTGATTGGCGCGACGAGGAAATTGCATCCTCCCCGGGAATTCTGGCCAAAACGCTCAGAAATGTGGGCTTGCTGGTAGTTGTTTGCGCAGGTATCGCAATCGCAGCCGGCTCGCTTGGCGATAAAGTCAGCGAAAGCGCCCGCGAACGAGGTGGTGAATCAGACGGGGCCCAGACTTCTGCCAGCCCCAGCATCCCGGCGAACGCGAGGGAGCATCAAATTACCGCGAACGCCGCTGGGTATTTCGTTTTGGATGGTGAAATCGGCTCTTCAAAAGTGCATTTCTTGATGGATGTCGGCCAGGCCAGAACCCTACTTTCCCGCGATGACGCGCGCCGTGCGGGTATCAACATCGCAGATCTTGGCTATAGCGAGCGTGTTGAGACGAAAGGCGTCGTCGTGCAAGCGGCATCCGTCTCCTTGCAGCGCCTGCGCGTTGGCACAATCATCCTTTATAATGTCGAGGCTTTGGTGAATAGCGCGCCGATGCGGGTCTCCATACTCGGCAAGGATTTCCTCGCCCACCTTAAAGGCTGGCAAATCAGGGACAATCAGCTAACCCTCGCCTACTAGAGCACTTTCAGCAAAAGTGTATGCGGTTTTGCGCCCGGAAAGGCCACGCAGATGTCATGGCCTTTCTTATTTGGCTTGAAGGCAAACCGCCTAGCTTTTATAAGCCGGCCTTTGCCAACCGAGAAAAGAAACGGCGTTGAATCATGTCGGCAATCATAATTCGTTCTTACCGACCATCCGACTTGCCAGACCTTAAGGCCATTTTCTTGGATGCAGTCCATCGCGGCTGCGCAAAGGATTATACGCCTAAACAGCTACACGCTTGGGCGCCAAAGACACTCGATACCGCGCCGTGGGGGAAACGCTTGGAAAAAAGCAGATGTTGGCTCGCTGAAAAGGATGGAATCCCCGTCGGCTTCACGGAACTTACCGATCCAGGGCACCTTCATATGCTCTTCGTACTGAGCGATTATCACCGCCAAAGCATCGCGAGCGCGTTGCTGGCAGAGCTAGAGAACACAGCAACGCAACAAGGCATAGAGACGCTCACGACGGAGGCAAGCCGAACGGCACGCCCCTTTTTCGAGAGGTCAGGCTTTGAGGTGATTTGTGCCCAGAGCGTAACTAAGCAAGACGTCACCCTTCAAAACTTCGCAATGGCAAAAGACCTCTATCTGGCTTAACCGAAACAGAGCTCAACAGCGCCGAACTTTTGGGCGAATGCTACGTCGAGCGCATCATCGATTGGACAAGCTCGGCACGACGGCGTTGGGTCAAATCCGCGACAACTCCTGGGATCATAAAGGCATCAACTATGATCCATATTGATAAGACAACAAGAATCACCGAACCAATATAAACTAATATCGTCGCAATGCCGACCACGCAGCAAATTAGTTGAATTACTCCTATTTGAGTGCGTTCAATATAAAAATTATGAGCGCCAAA
>CAXMNO010000055.1:0-2139 GCA_964194655.1 uncultured Acidimicrobiia bacterium | reverse complement strand
GCTTGGCGCGACTTTTCGATAAAGTTCGGAATTTTGTGGCAAAGCGTATCGACTTGATTTTGACCTTTTCCCGCTCTCTAAAAAGGATAATACGGTCGAAAATGGCTTCCCAATTTCGGTTTCGCGCGAAGTTGTCGTCGGTAATGAAAAAGGACGTTATGCCTTGCGAGAGGTTATCGCGGAGAATCGCCTCGATGTCGTCGGCTGTTTGCAGGGATGGCCGAAATTTCTCATGTCCAGAGCTATGCCCAGATAAACTGCTACCGTGGGATTCCAGGAGGAAACGTAACAATTCAGCCTTTTTTCAAAAGCTCGGCTGCTTCCAAGGCTGCATATGTCAGAATGCCGTCGGCACCTGCGCGTTTGAAGGCCATTAGACTTTCGAGGACGACTTTGTCGTTGTCGAGCCAACCATTTTGCGCGGCGGCCTTGATCATCGCATACTCCCCGCTCACCTGAAAAACCATGGTGGGAACGGCAAAGGCATCCTTTATCCGGCGCAAAATATCGAGATAGGGCATGCCCGGCTTGACCATCACCATGTCCGCACCTTCATCCAAATCAAGGGCGGTCTCGCGCAAGGCCTCATCGCTGTTGGCAGGATCTAGCTGATAGGTCTTCTTGTCGCCCTTTAGCAGTCCGCCAGCCCCCACAGCTTCGCGGAAGGGGCCATAGAATGCGCTGGCATACTTGGCGGCATAGGCGAGGATCTGCACATCTTCGAGGCCTTCGCTGTCCAAAGCCTCCCTAATAAAGCCGACCCGTCCATCCATCATATCCGAAGGACCAACCAAATCAGACCCCGCGCGTGCCTGGACGAGTGCTTGGTCGGCCAAAATCTCAAGGGTTTCATCGTTCAGGATTTTGCCATCCTGAACCAGCCCGTCATGCCCATCGGCATTGAAGGGGTCGAGGGCGACGTCGGTCATAATACCGAGCTCTGGGAAGGCAGATCTCAGCGTCTTAACGGCGCGGCAGAGGAGGTTATCCGGGTTGACCGCCTCGCGACAATCGGATGTTTTTAAGCTGGTCGCGATATAGGGGAAAACGGCAATGACCGGAATGCCGGCCTCCACCGCTTTACCGGCGAAATCAACAACACAATCAAGGCCGTGGCGCTTGATCCCCGGCATGGCGGAAATGTCACTCCGCCCATTCTCGTCTTGAACGAAAATCGGCAAAATGAAATCGTCGACCGAAAGATGATTTTCAGCAACCAGACGGCGGCTCCACGCCGTTGAACGGCTGCGACGCATACGCACTTGCGGAAAAGCACCGAGCGCTTTGGGTGCGGAGGTTTGGTCGCTTTCTTTGCGCCCGCGCCTCAAAAACGGGTTTGTGGCTTTGATATCCTGTGTCATGGGCCGCAGTTTATGCTCTCAAATATGTGGCGCCAAGGCTTATGCACCAAGGCCGCGTGGATGTAATTGTTTCAAGATCGAAACAAAAACTGCAAGCAACAGCTTTATCCGGCTTTATCAAGGGCCTGTTCCAAGTCGGCCAAGATGTCATCGATATGCTCAAGGCCGATACAAAGCCGCACATAGCCCTCTGTGACGCCGGTGGCCGCTTGCTCTTGCGGGCTGAGTTGTGAGTGCGTGGTGGAACCTGGATGGATTGCCAAGGAGCGGGCATCGCCAATATTGGCAACGTGGTAAAAAAGCTCTAGCCCATCTATGAAGCGCTTGCCCGCGTCGTCGCCGCCCTTCAGCTCAAAACCAACCATCGCGCCAAGGCCGCCACGCAGGTATTTCTCGGCCCGTTTCTTTTTTTCTCCCTTAAAAAGGCTGGGATAGATAACGGTTTCGACCCTCGGGTGGCCCTCCAAATACTTCGCAACAGCCACGGCATTTTCGCAGTGGCGCTCAATACGAAGCGGCAATGTCTCAAGTCCTTGAAGGAACAGAAAGGCGTTAAAGGGGCTCATGGTGTAGCCCAGATCGCGCTGCAGGGTGACCCGGGCTTTCAGGATATAGGGGCTAACACCCAAGGGTGCAGCCGCATCCGTCCAAATCGTGCCGTGATAGCTGGGGTCAGGCGTGCTCATTAAGGGAAAGCGGTCAGAACGCTTGACCCAATCGAACGTGCCGCCCTCGACAATGAGGCCACCGATAGAGTTGCCGTGACCGCCGATATATT
>CAXMNO010000054.1:0-1839 GCA_964194655.1 uncultured Acidimicrobiia bacterium | reverse complement strand
GACGGTCGGTGATGACAAAACGTTCTTCAATCATTCAAACCTCCTGTAAAAGGAGGCTTGAATCACATTTCATACAAATTGGGAATCCTGAATCTCAACAGGCCCTAGACTGGCGATTCGATCAATAGTTTCGTTATCCTTTACAAAGCTTTAATGGCGAGTCTGGTAGCTTTGCACCAAAGCAGGCTTTAGAACCCTTTGGAGCGAGAGACCCGTGACCATAACCAACGCCGAGGCATCTGCCCGATTGAGCCCTGGATGGCTCGTAGGGTCCGGTTTTGACAGCGGTTTCATTTTTGGGACGGCAGCGATCGCCTTGGCCTCGGGAGCGGTGGTCATTGCCAACCCCTTGCTTTTCCCAGTGGTGCTGATGCTCGACCTCTGGTTCCTTGGCTACCACCACGTGGTCTCCACCTTCACGCGCCTCTGTTTTGACAAGGAAAGCCTCCAAAAGCATCGTTTTCTGGTCTTCGTTCTTCCAGTAATCGTGCTTGCCTGCTGCGTAGGGGCGGCTTGGGGCATAGGCTTCTGGGTGCTGGGAACCACCTACCTTTATTGGCAGTGGTTTCACTATACCCGGCAAAGCTGGGGCGTGGCGAGCGTCTATCGGCGCAAGGCCGAAGGCTCTGAGATGGAATCAGAAAACTTCCTGAAGGCCGTCCACTATCTGCTTCCCGCCACGGGTATCCTCTACCGCTCCTATCAGCAGCCGGAGAGCTTTCTTGGTCTGGAGCTGCGGGTCTCCCCGGTGCCGGAATTTGTCGTACTGATTTTCGCCGCGGCGACGATCGCCAGTTTGCTCGCCTTTGCCTGGAGCCGCATCGCCATGTGGCGCCGCGGCACCATGCCGCTGGCCCACACCGCCTACATGATCACCCATTTCATCGTATTTGCCACCGGGTACATCCTGATCGAAGACATCACCTACGGCTGGCTGGTGATCAACGTTTGGCACAATGCCCAGTACATTCTCTTCGTCTGGATTTTCAACAACAAGAAGCACGCCAAAGGCATCGATCCGAAAGCGCGTTTTCTCTCGGTGATCAGCCAGACGAAGAACTGGCCGTACTATTTTTTCATCTGTTTCGCCATCTCAACCTCGGTCTACCTGGTCATTTCAATGGCGAACGATCACCTTGCCGCCATCGCACTTCCGGCGATCATCATCTACCAGACGATCAATTTCCACCACTACATCGTGGACGGGCTGATCTGGAAAGCGCGCAAGAAGCCGATGCGGAAAACGCTAGGGCTTGCGTAAGGGCCGGCCGATTCCTGGGGATCGATAGAAACTGCAGCAATAGGGGGATACGGACGTGCTCAGTGAGGATGCCATGGTTCACGGTTTTGGTATTTGACGCATTCGTAGAGAGACTTGCCATTGTCTGTCGAGCAAACTTCGCAGCCGTCGCGGGCCGTGCCTCTCATAACATGGGGCTATGCTATCGGCTTTGCTTCGCCATTAATATTGCTCCTAGCTTCGGTCATTCTTTTCAAGGACCCGCCACCTTCTGAAGCGTTCTACCTCCATAACGCAGCACGGCTGGACAGCCTGGCCGAAAGGATTGGCGGCGGGGCCCTCGGCGTCGTCATGCTGGGGGATTCTCGAATGCGATATGCCACCGGCGCTGATGATCCGCTTGCTGCGGCTCTCAGCGCGCGCCTTGAAAAGCCGGTGGAGGTCGTCCGCCTGGTCAACAACTGGGCGATCATGGACGATTTCACGCATACTCGAACGCATATCGCCTTCGAGCAGAGATTACCTAGCTTAACATCGAAAATTGGCGGGACGTCGGATCGGTTAGTGCATGGGGCGTCGAGGGCGCGACCCGTGGGTCT
>CAXMNO010000053.1:0-8269 GCA_964194655.1 uncultured Acidimicrobiia bacterium | reverse complement strand
GCGGATGATCTTCCATTTCAGGCCTGCAGGGAAACCGGCACCGCCGAGACCACGAAGGCTTGATTCCTGCATGATGGCGACAAGATCATCGGGGTTCTTCTCGCCCGCTAAGCAAGCTTTCCAGAGATTATAACCGCCGTCTTCGACATAGCTGTCGAAGCCTTTGTAATCGGGCACGACGGGATGGGTCTCTCCACCCTCGACAGCGCTTTTCAAATTCTCGAGCGTGGCATGCTCAATGTGATTATGGCCAAACTCAGCGACCGGCGCAGAGGCGCAGCGGCCCATGCAGGGCGCTCGCACAACGCGGACTTCACGGCCCAGCAGATCTGGCAGGTCGGACAAGATTTTCTGGGCGCCCATCATCTCGCACGTCAAGCTATCGCAAACCCTAACCGTTAGCGGGGCTGGGCGGGTCTCACCATCGAGAACAATATCGAAATGGGCATAGAAGGTTGCGACCTCATAAACTTCCGCCATTGGGAGGCGCATTTCCTGCGCAAGCGCTTGTAAGTGGTCTGCTGAAAGGCAGCTATAGCGATCTTGGATGAGGTGGAGGAATTCAATGAGAAGATCGCGATTGCGCGGCCTCTCCCCTAGGACGGCCATAACCTCGTCTAACGCGGTTTGGTCCAGCGTGCGGCCCTTATTATAAATCGGCGCTTTTCTGCGTCCCGATCCCGGATGGTTCCGGCGCGCGCCGTTTGTATCTTTTTCGATGATCGTCGTCATACCGTTACAATCTTCCTACCCTGGCTTCCTAGCCTGGCCATCTGCCTGCCTTGGATTACAGCGTCCGCGAAGCTTTATGGCTGTTACACGGGATTCGTCGCCAACCTTTATATCCAACTGGCCTAATGGCTGGTAATCACATCCAGGTCAACCTTATCCACATGGATCAACTGCTTTCCCACATTCTGGAAATTTACCGTGACCCGATTTCCGATGCAGGATTGGACTTGGCCGATGCCCCAGTCAGGTGCGCCCGGATTGCGCACAAGCGCCCCAGGTACCAGGCCAGCTTCGATTCGTCTTTCCAATTTTTTACTCATTTCCTGGCCTTTTCGGCATGACCTTAGGAAAAAATTAAGACTTTCAGTGCTTTCCGATATTCGCCCATATCTATAAAAAAGGGTGCTTAAGAAGACCGGTCCTCTTGCGACAGACTCATTTGCGCATACGACATAATGAAAACATTGCAGCAGATATCTCTACTTTGTCCTAGGATAAGAGCGACGCAAGGCAAAACGGGGACCGCTTGAGTGAAATGAACACGGACGGGGTATAAGAACAGGGAGTACTTTTCGATGGAAATGTTGAAGCCGAGCGATCATCAAGTTGATCTGCGCGTATTCGAACTTTTGGCTTCGCGTCTTTGCCACGATATCGTCGGACCGATCGGTGCCGTTAACAATGGCATGGAGATCTTAGAAGACGAAGACGATGAATTCGGCATGATGGGCGAGGCCATTGGCCTGGTCACGAATTCTGCCCGGCAAGCAGCGGACGCCTTACAATTTTATCGGATGGCTTATGGCATGGCGGGGACTCAGGTCGGGACGGACCTGTCTGAGCTAGCGACCTTGGCGGTGCGCCATGGCAAAAAATCGAAGGTTGAAGTCGATTGGCGTGATAGGTCGTTGCCTGCTAGTGCGCCAGGCGGCTGCGGCAAACTTTTGCTTAATCTTGTGGCTTTGACAATTGAATGCCTGCCGCGCGGCGGTAAAATAACGGTTAGCTGTATTGCCGAAGGTGAAAACCTTGTGGCCCGTGCTTCAGGCGAGGGGCAGGGCGCTAATCTACGTGAGGATACAGCACCTGCCTTAAGGGCTGATGCAATGATCGAAGATCTAACGCCGCGCAACATCCAGGGCTACTTTACCCGGTTGCTTGCCTTGCGCCTCAAAAGCGATCTATTGATCGAGAGTGGCGAGTCCGAAAGGATCGGATTTTCAGTTATTCTTTAGACGCTTTTTGCGCGCCAACCTCCAACTATAACTCAAGGAAAATCTCAAACGTTACGTCTTGACACATCGAATTAACTGGCGTAGTGGCTGCTATTGATAATCATTCGCATGTAGAGGTGGATGAAGAGTCGGTCGATTTACCGCCCATTAAAACGAGTGCCATGGACCTGATGATGAAGTTGTTGATGCCTGATGGCGTCTGCTTCAATTGAGCTAGATCATGGTGGTGAAGTTGGAAACAGAGGATTTTTGTTCGCGGATCCTCAAGAGTGGAAAGGGTATTTGTTACGTGGTTAAGAGTGTCAGAAAATCGCTGATCGGTGCGGCTGCGGTGGCTGCTGTTCTCGTCTCTTTGGGACAAGGCGCCGAGGAGGTACGGGCTCAGGACAAGGTTTTGAACCTCTATACGGCCCGCCACTACCAAACTGATGAAGCGCTCTATGAGAACTTCACCAAGAAGACCGGCATCAAAGTCAACCGGATCGAGGGTAAGGGCGACCAGTTGCTTCAGCGGGTGTTGAGCGAAGGCGAGAACAGCCCCGCCGATGTCTTGCTAACGGTTGATGTTGGCAATCTGTGGCGCGCTCAAAAGGCCGGTGTTTTCCAAGCGGTCGACTCTGAGGTTCTGGAGCAGAAAATCCCCGAGAACCTGCGCCACCCAGATGGCTACTGGTACAGCTTTTCCTCGCGCGCACGCCTTATCTATTACGATAAAGCCAAGGTAAAGCCGGGCGAGATCACCTCTTATGAAGAGTTGGCAGATCCTAAGTGGAAGGGCCGGGTTTGCATTCGCGAGAGCTCCAACATTTACAATCAGTCTCTCTTGGGATCGCTTATTGCAGCACATGACGAAGCCTGGGCAGAAGATTGGGCGTCGAAAGTTGTCGCCAACTTCGCGCGCCAGCCGGTCAAGGGCGACACCAACCAACTGCGCGGCATCGGAACTGGGGAATGTGAAGTCGCTGTTGCGAATTCTTACTACTTCGTGCGCTTGATGACGCGGCCCAAGGCTGACGACGAAGGTCTGGCAGATAAGATCGGCGTGGTATTCCCAAACCAGGATGGCCGTGGCACGCACATCAACGTCTCAGGCGGTGGTGTCTTGAAGCACGCGCCGAACCGTGAATCGGCCATCAAGTTCTTGGAATATCTGGTGAGCGCTGAGGCACAAACCTACTTCGCGCAGGGTAACAACGAATACCCGGTGGTTAACGGCGTAGCACCCGATTCCGCTCTTGGTTCACTTGGCACCTTCAAAGCCGACGACGCCAATATCTCGGCCTTTGGTCAAAACCAAGCAGCAGCTCAGAAGATTTTCGACCGCGTTGGCTGGCGCTAACACACACAGTTGAAGATTTATAACTTCCCGGGCCGCTTGCGGAAGGGGGCCCGGGAATTTTATGCCATAAGCTTATAGGCAAACTGGCTTTTGCAGCGGCTTTGATATCAAGAGAGTTGCCAGCCCCTTGAAGCGGCGTTATAAGCCCGCGCGTTTCCTCGCTTTTAGGATATTTCATTTAACAGAGATCAAGGAGTGGCGCCGTCATGGCCATTCAACGTACCTTTTCTATCATCAAACCCGATGCGACCAGGCGCAACCTGACTGGTCAAATCACCGCGAAGCTAGAAGAAGCGGGCCTACGGGTCATTGCAAGTAAGCGTGTGCAGCTGACCGAAGACCAGGCCAAAGCTTTCTATGCAGTGCATAAGGAGCGCCCTTTCTATAGCGACCTCGTGGCCTTCATGACCTCTGGTCCGGTTGTCGTCCAAGTTTTGGAAGGCGAGGAGGCAGTGAACAAAAACCGTGAGGTGATGGGTGCGACAAACCCCGCTAATGCCGAGGACGGTACGATCCGTAAGCTTTTCGCTGAGTCGGTCGAAGCCAATTCCGTCCACGGCTCTGACGCACCAGAGACAGCGGCTGAGGAGATTAGCTTCTTCTTCTCCGACTGCGAGATTGTCGGATAGCAAGCCGCGCGGAATTATTTTCGATACGAAAAAGGGCGATTGCTCACTCGCAGCCGCCCTTTTTTCATTCAGAGTATCCGTGAGTCGGCTAAACCAAAAAGACCCACATTCCCAGTAGGGTGCTAAAAATGAGGATGCAGGACCATTGGAGCAGAGCCATAAAGTTCTTCCAGGTTCGGCGATGTTCGTTCAGCAACTGCTGGTCATCTTCCATTGTTATGTCCCCTATTATTTAGTCGTCGTTTTGTTGCCCCAACTCCCAGCAAGGGAGGTATCGGTTACCGTCCTTCGGTAACGAGGAATCTCGTCTACTTTTTTAGCTTGAAGCAATAGATTCGGCAAGATCCTTGCGCCACTGAAGCCATATCGCTCACGAGCTGTAGATTGGATTGATAAGAATTTCACCAGGCGACTTGGCAAGGACTTGAGCATTTCCGCCGGTAATCTTTACCTGCCCCTCCGCGACCAACTTTAAGCAGAGCGGATAGAGCTGGTGTTCTGCCTCCAGCACCCTGGCTGCCAAGCTTTCCGGCGTGTCATCGTGCAGAACCGGCACGGCCGCTTGCCCAATCAGGGGGCCGGTATCCATCTCGTGACGCAAAAAATGGACGGAGCAGCCATGAATTTTTACGCCCGCTTCCAGTGCGCGCTCATGGGTGTCCAACCCTGGAAAGAGGGGGAGGAGAGCCGGGTGGATATTGATCATGCGATCGCGCCAATCTTCGACGAACCTCTGGCTCAAGAGCCGCATAAAGCCTGCGAGTGCGATAAACTCCACACCTTTAGCCAGCAGGATTTCGTGCATTTCGCCGTCAAAGCTTTCACGGTTCCGATAGGTTTTGTGGTCTACCACCTGGGTTTCGATACCGTATTGGCGGGCTTTTTCCAGACCCGGCGCTTCTGGCCGGTTGGAAAGCACTAACACGATTTTCGCCGGATATGAGGGTTCAGAGGCTGCCTTCAGCAACGATTCCATATTGCTGCCGCGCCCGGAAATCAGCACCGCAACTTTCAAACGCTTGGCCATCATCGATTATCCAAAATCCACCGAGCCGAAGACCACTTGCGGCTCACCGTCTTCTGCTCTCTCGATCTGGCCCAAGCGCGTAACGGCCTCTCCAGCGTCCGTGAGGCAGGCGATGAGATTGTCGGCGCTTGCCGGATCGCTGACAACAACCATGCCGATGCCACAGTTGAAGGTTCGAAGCATCTCGCGATCATTGATCCCCCCTGCTTTAGCGAGCCAGGGGAAAACGGCGGGCACCGGCCAGGATACAGACCCGATCGAGACCTTCAGTCCTTTAGGCAGAACGCGCGGAAGATTCTCGTAGAACCCACCACCGGTGATATGAGCCAACGCCTTTACACCGCCGGCCTTTATCGCATCGAGGCAGGAGCGTACGTAAATGCGTGTCGGCACCAGAAGGGCCTCGCCCAAATTAACGCGACTATCGAAAGGCGCCGGTGCGCTGTAATCCAAGCCGAGGTCTTCCACGACGCGGCGCACGAGGGAAAAGCCATTTGAATGGAGGCCATTCGATGCAAGGCCGAGAACGACGTCACCCGGGCTGACATCGGCCCCGGTGAGAGCCTCACCCCGTTCGATCGCGCCAACTGCGAATCCAGCGAGATCATAATCGCCCTTGGCGTAGAGGCCGGGCATCTCCGCCGTCTCCCCGCCGATAAGGGCACACCCGGCCTGACGACAGCCTTCAGCGATTCCTGAGACGATAGCGCGGCCAGCCTCGACATCGAGGCTCCCGGTTGCGTAATAGTCCAGGAAAAACAGTGGCTCTGCGCCTTGTACGACGAGATCGTTGACGCACATCGCCACCAGGTCGATGCCCACGGTGTCGTGCTTTTCGGCCTCGATCGCGATTTTCAGCTTGGTTCCGACACCATCGTTCGCAGCAACGAGAATCGGGTCTTGGAAACCCGCCGCACGCAGATCGAAAAAGCCGCCGAATCCCCCAAGGCCAGCATCGGAGCCTGCGCGCGCGGTCGAACGTGCGAGCGGTTTGATGGCTTCGACCAAGGCGTTTCCGGCATCGATATCGACACCAGCGGACTTATAAGTTCTAGTGTTGTTGCTTGTTCTGGAATCTTCCGGTGGCATAGTCTATTACCCGACGGAAATGAAAAGGGAGACCCCATGTTTTCAGACATGGTAATTGGGTGCGGGCGGAAGATAACCAATCCGAGAGGCTTTGCAATCGCCTTGTGGGCGCTTGCAGCAGTATTCTTGCTTTCGCTAGGCCTTAGCACGTCACCTTCGCCGGTTCGCGCGGAGAGCAATCTTTTCACCGTGCGCGATGTTCCGGTTGATGCAACGGCTGCAAGTGCGGTTGAGGCGCGCGAGGAAGCAATTGCCGAAGGCCACCGCGAAGCGTTTGCCATGCTGCTAAGCCGACTCGTCCCGCTTGCTGAAGTTGGGGATGCCTCTGGCCTGCCGCTTAGCGAGATCTTTGCCTTGAGTGTCGATTTTTCCGTCAGAAACGAGCGGACATCAGGCGTGCGTTACCTCGCCGATATGACCGTGCGGTTTCGTGAGGAAAAGGTCCAAAGCTTTCTCCGTCGTTCGGGTTTGCGATTTGCCGTTGCCCGCTCCCAGCCGATTCTCGTTCTGCCGATCCTAAGCGATGGTCGCGGCACGCGACTCTGGTTGGATAATCCCTGGTATGATTTCTGGTTGGGTTTTGCATCTGATGCCAATCTCCTGCCATTGCTGGTACCGCTCGGCGATTTGGAAGACATGACGAAGGTGACCATTGACGGTGCGCTCGCCTTGGATAGCAGTATTCTCTCACCGCTGGCCGAACGCTATGGCAGCGTGGATGTGATCGTCTCTTTTCTGGAGTTTAAAGGCGATTTGGAGACCGGGTCGGCGAACCTCAAAGTCACGTCCGAGCAATTTTCCTCTCAAGGAAATGCGCGGCTTGTTGAGACGTTCGACCAGCAGCCGGGCGAGGACTTAGATGCTCTTTTGGCGCGCGCTGCAGGGTCACTGAACGGCCAACTGCTAGAGGCCTGGAAGCTTGGCAACTTGATCGAATTTGGTGAAGCACAGGAGATAACAGTCAGCGCCTATACGCCTGATCTTACGTCCTGGCTTCAGATAAAAGACCGCTTGGAAAACACCGTCCTTGTCGATGCGATTAAGGTACGGGGCATTTCGCGGGTCGGGAGTCGAATCGATATTTTCTTTTCAGGAAGCGAGTTTCAACTCGCGGATGCCTTGGCGGGCAAAGATCTGCGCTTGGCCCAGAATGCGGACCTGCAATGGGAATTGAGCATGTTCGATAAGCCGTTCCCATTGCCTTCGAATAGCGGTTTCACAGAGCCCGGTCTTGCAACATCCGGTGCGAGCGCACCAAACCCCGCAGCGCCAAGTGCTGGTGAGGGGGCGAATACAAGCGGTGGCTATACAAGCGGGGAGGGGCCGACGACCGATCCTCTGGAGGAGCATCTTGCACCGAGCGGTGCGTCGAGTGCGCCTCAGTCTATTCAAGCTGAATGATTGGCAGGCTGAGGTGCTAGCCAGAAGCCAATCCGGGTTATGAGGGCTTCATTTGGGCAACCCAAGGCGAGATGAGAGGGAAGGGTAGGAAATGACGAAGAATAAGCAGCTTCGGTTCTGGCTTCTAGGCCTGGTAATCCTGATCGCCTTATTGTTCGTTCTGCGCGGTATCTTGCTACCTTTCGTGCTTGGAATGGCTATCGCCTATTTTCTCGACCCCGTGGCGGACCGCTTGGAAGCGATGAAGGTGCCCCGGTGGCTAGCGACCACGATCGTGTTGGTTGCCTTTACCCTCTTGGGCCTTATAGCCTTGATACTGGTGGCCCCTGTTTTCACGACCCAGCTTACTGAGTTAATAGCAAAAGCGCCTGCGTTTGTTGATATGCTCCGCCTTAAAATGGAGGGCCTTTTGGCGCTGGTGCAGGCGAAAACCGATCCAGAATTGCTTGAGAAGATCCGCGAGGCGATACGCGGCGCTTCTGGCAAGATGCTGTCAGTTATGGCAGATGCGGTTGGTGACTTGATCACGCAGGGTGCTGCCATCGCCAACTTCATTTCCCTGGTCGTCATAACACCGGTTGTCGCGTTCTATCTTTTAAGGGACTGGGACGTGATGGTCGCAAAGATCGATGCTTGGCTGCCAAGGCGCCACAAACCAGTGATAGAACGGCTTTCAGGGGAAGTTAATCAGACGCTCGCCGGGTTCGTGCGCGGGCAGAGCATGGTCTGCCTTGTTCTTGGTATCTTCTATGCCGTGGGTTTGACGCTAGCTGGCCTCGATTTCGGGCTGGTGATTGGCATGATCGCTGGGCTTTTG
>CAXMNO010000052.1:0-6926 GCA_964194655.1 uncultured Acidimicrobiia bacterium | reverse complement strand
GATCGATCGCTATATTTTGAAACAGACAGCGCACCCCTTGCTGATAGCTTTGGCCGTCGCGCTTTTGCTTTTATTGATGGAGCGTTTGCTTCGCCTTTTGGAATTCGTCTTGAGTTCCAAGGGAACACTGGATGTCTTGCTCAAGCTGCTCACCAACCTCGTGCCGCATTATATCGGCGTCGCGCTTCCAGCCGCTCTCTTCCTCGCACTTGTCGTCGCCTTTGGGCGCCTGCAACGCGATAGCGAATTGGATGCCTGCCTTTCCGCAGGTTTTGGCCTGCACCAGCAACTGCGCGCGGCCCTTTTCCTTGGGATCATCTTGACGGGTGTTGCTGCGATTATTTTCGGCTTTCTTCAGCCCTATAGCCGCTATGCCTATCGCTCGGTGATCCATGAACTCTCCAGCGCGCCGGTCAATAACTATCTGCGCGAGGATCGTTTTATCAATCTCAAGGGCTCGACCTATATGGTGGAGTCCCTTGATCGCGACCGGCAACGCTTTGCGCGCGTATTTGCGATGAAGCAAGAGCCTGACGGGGGTAGCACGGTTGTGACGGCGCGCCTAGCCTCGCTGGAGGAGGTGCCTGGCCAGGAGATATCCCGCCTCATCCTCTTCGATGGGACGCGCCTTGAATTGGTGCCGCGTGAGCAAAATGAAATGGAGAGCGAAGCTGCGTCCGAAGGCAGCTCTTCAAGCGTGGCGTTTCGGCCCAAGGTGGTGACATTCAGTCAAACCGATATCGCAATTGAACTAGCCCGTGAAGTCCCCTTTAGGCCGCGCGGCAAGGATGAACGCGAACTCACCATTTTTGAGCTCTGGTCGGAGCGCAATTTTCCGCCAACCGGCATGGTCACCAGCCAGCTTGTCGCGGAATTCAATGAAAGCCTCGTTAGAATTTTCACCATGCTGGTCTTGCCGTTTTTTGCCATCCCCCTCGCCTTGGGAAGAAAACGCTCCAGCCGGGCGCCTGGTCTGGTTTTCGGGCTTTTGATCATTATCACCTTCAATAAATTGCTGGATGCCGGCGCCGATTACGTGGCGCTTTCAGGCAATGGGTCGATAATGATCATCTGGGGACCGTTCCTCTTCCTTGTGGCCTTGAGCGCCTATCTTTTCTATCGCGCTGCTTTTGTTGTCGGGCGTGAACGGTCGCTCAACAGCTTGGCCACTGAAATTTGGTCCAGCCTTTCCCCCTTCTCGAAGACGAAGGGATGATTGGTACGATGGGCACACTTGCACGCTATCTTCGCCGCATGATTTTCAAATACTTCCTTCTTGTTTTGGTTGGCTTGGCGGCCTTCATTCTTTCCATCGACTTGGCGATCAATTCCAAGGAAATCATTGAAAGCCGGGCGGGCGAATTCTCGGCGCTGGTGGATTATAGCCTCTTGCGCTTGCCGGAAATCGCAAGTCTCCTCCTGCCCGCGTCGGTCCTCATTGCCACTCTTCTTTCTTTCGCCAGCCTTATCCGTCACCATGAGCTGATTGCGATTTGGAACGGCCAAGTTTCACCGATCAAGGCCTGTTTGGCCGTTTTGCCGTTAGGCATATTATTGGCAGTGGCTCAGTTTACCGTCGATTCACAGCTCGTCCCCAAAAGCTTGGCCGAGCTGAATGCTTGGGGCATCGGGGAATACGGCAAGAGCGTGACCAAAGCCCCGAAGGACGCCTATTGGTTACGCAGCGGGAACGACATCGTTCGCCTCGCCAAGCCAGAAGGTAACGAAGTCCACGGGGGCGCGATAACGATCTTCAAACGCAATCCCGAAGGCGAGCTGCTTGCCAGGATCGATGCCGAAGCCGTCGTGCCCGATGGCGAGGATTGGAAGCTCATCAAAGCGGTTGAGACAAAGGTCGCAGGGCCGGAGGTTTTAGTGCACGATTCCCTTTCTTGGCGGACCGAGCTTCCCTTGGATAACTTGGCCGCGATGACGGCGCACCCGTCCGAATTGACCTTCCTGCAGCTCTTTAGCTTTGTCGTGGGGGATAGCTTTGGCCTCCACCCGCCGCAGCTCTACAAAGTTTGGCTGCACCAAAGACTGGCAGGGGCCATAACACCGATCCTTTTGATGATCTTGGCCGTTCTTCTCGCCCAGAGATTTGAGCGTGGCGGCAATATTGGTTTGCTCCTTTTGAGGGGATTTGCTTTCGGTTTCGGGTATTTCGCCTTGCTGAACATCTGTCATGCGCTCGGCCAAGCGTCCTTACTTCCAGCCATTGTTTCTGCCTGGGTGCCGCCTTTGATCCTTACCATGATCGCGGCCAACTTCGCCCTCCATCACGAAACGCCCGGCTCCTCCTACTTCCAGCCCATAACGGGGAACAGCGCGACGGCCAGACCGCAAGAACAGATGCTGGGCGTCGTGAGCGAGGAGACGCGGCTCAAAGACTGAAACCAAAAGCCAACTTGCCCTCCTCTGCTTAAGGAGCGGACTTTTTAAAACAACGGGAACGGTTAGTGAATCGATGAGGCACGAGCAGGATATCGCCCTTTGCATCATAGGGGAGGATCAAACGCGCATATGGTATGAATCGACGTCGAACCGCCTAAAGCGCGCCTTTGCAAAAGTCGGCGTCACGACGGTTATCGCGGAGGATCAGATATGCGAAGCCGCTGGAGCCGTCATTCTGGTGCGAAGTGATGCTGTGCTCGATGCGCCGGTCGTAGCAGCTCTCCCAAATGAAAGCGCTATCCTTCTACTGGACAGTGAAAACGCCCAACCTATCGCAGCGCATGCCGGCCCTGGCGGGGCAGCCCTGGCGCGCACGCGTTTGAAGGGCGAAGGCGTTAGTGAAGATAGCGCGGGGGATCTGAAGACCATCACGACGGCGGAGTTGGGCGGCTCCTACTGGCATGCGCTACGCAAGCGTGAAAAGCCATATGCGCTCAAAGTCACAGCGCAAAAAACCAGGCAGATCGAATGGCGTATGTTTATGGGAACATATAAGGGTGCGACCGATCTTGTGACCAAGTGGCTTTGGCCCCTTCCCGCCTTTTATGTGACGCGGTTTTGCGCGCGCCTTGGGATCTCGCCCAACATGGTGACCTGGCTCAGTTTCGTTATGGTCGTGCTTGCTTTTTGGCTTTTTCTCGAAGGCTACTTTGGCTGGGGGTTGGCGGCTGGCTGGTCCATGACCTTCCTCGATACCGTCGATGGGAAGCTCGCGCGAACAACACTCACATCCTCCAAGCTCGGCAATGCCTTTGATCACGGCATCGATCTGGTGCATCGGCCCTTTTGGTATGTGGCCTGGGGCATTGGTTTGCAGAAAGGTGCCTTGGCGCTGGATGCGAATCTGCTCTACTGGAGCCTCGGAGTGATCCTTGCTGGCTACGTCTTGCAGCGGGTTCTTGAAGGGATATCGATTTGGCTCTTTAAGCTGGAAATCCACGTATGGCGGCCGATCGACACATATTTCCGCCAAATCACGGCACGGCGGAACCCAAATATGCTGCTTTTGACCGCCTTCGTCCTTGCCGGACGCCCGGATTGGGGCCTTTTATCTGTGGCGATATGGACTGCGGTTTGCTTTGTGCTGCATCTTTTGCAGCTCCTCCAGGCCTGGGTCGCCCGCAGGCAAGGGCCGCTTTCTTCATGGCTGAGTGAGGCTGCGCCTAAATGACGCGGATCGGCATCATCGAAAATCCGCGAAGCCAGCAGAATCAAAAGAAATTCGGTCAACTGGCCCTTGCTGCCAGGAATGCAGGTATCAAAATATATGCCAGCTTGGAGAACTTCGAAGATCTGGGCGGCATCTTAAAAGACTTCGCGAACGAGGGTGTGGACCTTCTCGTCCTCTCCGGCGGTGATGGGACGGTGCAGGCAGTGCTCACGGAATTGACGCTCCAGCAGCCCTTTGAGCACTTGCCGCGCATTGCAATCATGGCGCGCGGCATGACCAATATGACAGCCGCGGACGTCGGCTTATCCGGGAAAGGCATTAAGGGCTTCAAGCGCCTTTTGAAGGTGGTGGAAAGCGGTGCATTGCCAAGGAAGCTGGTCCACCGCCATCTTTTAAAGCTGGAGAATATCAAGGATCACAGCCCGCAAGTTGGAATGTTTTTCGGCTGTGCCGCTATCACGCGCGCGATCGAATCCTGCCGGAGCAGCGTTCACCCCTTAAAGGCTGAAGCAGAGGTTGCAAGCGGCATTACGCTTGCAAAACTCCTGTGGCGCTGGCTCACGACTGGGCGCGATGATGATGGTGTTTTGCGCGGGGACCGGATCTCTATCGCTGTTGACGGGGCGGAGCTTGGCGAAAAAGATTATCTTTTGGTCTTGGCCACAACCTTGGATCGGCTGGTCTTGAAAAGCAGGCCCTTTTGGAATGACGCAGGCGGGGACTTTCGCTTGACCTCAATCGCCTATCCGCCACACAGGCTCGCGCGCAATGCCTGGGGCGTTCTCTATGGCGGAGCGGAGCGGCGCCTTGATCCCGCCCATTACTTTAGCTGTGGGACCAAACGCATCGCCTTGAAGATGGATTGCCCTTTTACCCTTGATGGGGAGCTTTTCGACCCGCATCCTGATCTTCCTCTCCTCCTCAGCGCTGAGGCTGAAGCTGATTTCGTAAGGATCTAAATCTTGCAACAGGCCCAGAACGACCTGATCAAGTTCTTGCGCCGGAAAGGCTCACGCGCGCTTTCGCCTGCTATCGATGCGTTGGCAAAGGAAGCAGTCGCCCACCACCCTGGGACTCTTGCGCTCCTCTTCTATGGCTCGTGCCTTCGCGATGACGGAACAGAAGGGAAAGTCGCCGATCTCTACCTCCTGGTCGAGGATCTTGAGACTGCGCTGGGCCATAAGCTCTCTGCTCTGGCTTGCAGCCTTCTTCCGCCCAACGTCTATTACCTTGAGGTCGCGTACGAGGACAAAATCTTGCGCGCGAAATATGCCCTCCTCACCCTTTCGCAGTTTGAGAAGGGGACAACGGCGCAGCGCCTGCATCCCTACCTCTGGGCCCGCTTCGCACAGCCCGTCGCACTGAAAATCACAGCCGAGGGTACGGCGAGAGAGGAGGTCACGGCACGCGTATCCGAAGCCCTGGCAAACGCGGCCGTCACGACTGCGCGCGAAGTCGTTGCGCTTTTGCCGGAGGCTTTTGGCGTTGAGGATTTGTGGGCGGGTGCCTTTTCCGAGACTTACCGCACGGAGTTGCGCGCGGAAAAGCCAGGGCGCGCACTTAGCATCGTGAGGACCAATCAGGCTTACTATAACGAACTCACGCCCCTGGTCCTGGCCTCTGTTCCAGGGGTCGAGCGTGATGACTTGAAGGGGGAGCAACGCTATTACGCCACAATCACTCGACTTGGCGGATTGCGGGCTGGAGCCAAATGGATCTTAAGGCGGTTTTGGGGAAAGCTGCTTTCGGTCGCGCGCCTCATGAAGGCCGCTTTCACCTTCAATGGCGGTGCCCGCTATATCGCTTGGAAGATCGAGCGGCATTCCGGCCACCACATCGAAGTGAAGCCTTGGATGGAGCGCCACCCCATTCTCGCAGCGCTCACACTCTTTTTCCGTCTTTATAAGAAGGGTGCCTTTCGCTAGAGCACTTTTAATGATCTTTCGATCATGAAAGTCGCTCTAAGCTCTTATTATTACGCACTTTCCGGGCGCAAAACCGCACACACTTTTGCTGAAAGTGCTCTAGCGCCCCACCCTGCTAGGCAGCGGCACTATTGATCACACCGAGCTCGCGGCCCACCGCCTCGAAGGTTTTGAGGATCTTCTCGACTTGCTCGGGCCTGAGGGCTGCAGAAACACTGCAGCGCAAAAGATGGGTGTTCTCAGGCGTCCCCGGCGGTAAGGCCAGGTTCACGTAGACCCCGTTCTCCAGCAAGCCGTTCCACATCGCAACCGCCGCGCTCTCATCGGGCAGGCGCACAGCCATAATCGGGCTGACAGGCGCACAGATGTCAAAGCCCAAGGCCCTGAAGCCATCGTGCAGGTCCTTCGCATTCTGCCAAAGGTTCCGGCGCAGGTGCGTGCCTTCCCCCACCTTATCCAAGGCACAGCGAACCGAGGCCAAGCTGGAGGGCAGGGAAGAAGCGGTGAACATATATTGCCGACAGGTATAGCGAAGCGTCTCAAAGCGCGGATGGTCTGAGACGATGAAGCCGCCGACTGCCCCCAAGCTCTTCGAATAGGTGCCAGCGATAAAATCGACCTGCTCGTTCAATCCAAGCTGATAGGCAAGGCCCTGGCCCTGTTCGCCGTAAACGCCAAAGGAATGCGCCTCATCCAGGATGATGACCGCGTCATGTTCCTTGCAAACCCGCACGAATTCTTCCAAGGGCGCCACATCGCCAAACATGGAATAGAGGCTTTCCAAAACCACGATCTTACCGCCGTCCGGATCCTTGTGGCGCGCCAAGCGGCGGCCAAGATCTTCTGGATCGTTATGGCGAAAGCGCACCAGCTTTGCCCGTGAAAGGGTGCAGCCGTCATAGATAGAGGCATGGGAATCGGCATCCAGATAGACCGTATCCTTCGGCCCCGCGATCCCTGCAATACAACCGAGGTTTGCCTGGAAGCCGGAAGGGAAGATCATGGCGTGCTTGCGATCGAAGAAACTCGCAAAAGCTTCTTCCAAATCTTTGTGGGCCTTATAGGTGCCATTGGCAATGCGCGAGCCGGTCGTGCCGGTGCCATAGCGTTTCAAGGCCTCAATCGCGGCTTCGATGCAGTCCTCGTCAAATGTCAGGCCCAGATAGTTATTTGTCCCGAAGAGGATGACCTTACGGCCAGCGATCATCGCCTCGCTTGGGGAGATGATTTCATCCATGCAAAGGCCGAAGGGTTCGGCGCCGACTTCCAGAAGCTCGTTGTGACGGCTTTCTATAGCGGCGAATTTCTCAAGGATATCGATTGCCATCTCGTCCTTACGCCTCCAACTGCTGCACGACGATTTCAGCCAAGTGCTT
>CAXMNO010000051.1:0-6006 GCA_964194655.1 uncultured Acidimicrobiia bacterium | reverse complement strand
CTGATCGACGGATATGTCACCGACTTCAGCAACGCTCTGTGACTGTCCGCCACCACGGAAAATGTCACCTATCCCCCAGACCGCGAAGCTGAGAATTAAGAGGCCGAAAAGCATTACGGTTATAATTTTAGCAAACAGCTTATGAACGCCCATTGTCGTCTCTTCATCCTTTACGCCATGGCGGGTCGATCTCAACACGCGCCCATGTCCGGTCACGCCCATGTCCGGAAAATCTTCTGGCCGTTAAGTATAATACTGCGGAAGACTTCCCATGGGCGCCGCAGTTTAGAAAGGCGCCTCGCCGCGAGCAACAGCTTAAACGCATCAACCACAATCTTCGTGCAGGCAATATTGTTATGGTGACTCCAATGAGGCCGCTTGGACAGGCAGCTCTGCTATGCTAGAGCGCGCTAAGGTTAGAACCCAAGCTCTAAGGCATTTGAGAGGGAGCGGCTTCATGCGACGCCAACTAATTGCAGGCAACTGGAAAATGAATTGCTTAAGTGCGAGTGCGCGGGAACTTGCCAGCTCTCTGGCAGAAAAAGTCAGCAACGGCGGACCCGGCGCATGCGATTGGGCAGTTTGCCCGCCTTCAGCCTTACTACCGATTGTTGCCGAAGCCTTAGGCGGTAGTGTCATCGCTCTCGGTGCGCAGGACTGTCATGCAGAGATGAGCGGCGCACACACCGGCGATACCTCTGCAGAGTTATTGAAAGACCTCGGCTGTCGCTATGTGATCGTGGGACATTCAGAACGACGTGCGGACGACGGGGAAAGCGATAATGAAGTGAAAGCCAAAGCCGAAGCTGCTTTGAAAGCCAGTTTGACGCCCATTATCTGCGTTGGGGAAACACGCGAGCAGCGTGATGGCGGTACGGCGCTTCAAGTGGTCGAAGGACAACTCCACGGCTCGCTGCCTGATTCGGATGAGATCGTAGTTGCTTATGAGCCGGTTTGGGCCATCGGAACGGGCCTCACTGCAACGCCAAGCGATGTGGCAGAGGTTCATAGCGTGATTCACAAACTCTTATGCGAGCTAAGAGGTGTGGAAGCAGCAAAGCAAATTAACATCCTCTATGGCGGATCCGTGAAGCCCGGGAATGCAGCGGAACTTTTGGCCGTTCCACACGTTGGCGGCGCATTGGTAGGTGGTGCGAGCCTTAATGCGGACGATTTCTTCGCAATTGGGGTGAACGCCGCGAAAAGGGATTAACTGCTGACAGAGCGCGCCAATTGAACGCGATCTCGGTGATGGGTACTTTTCTTCCTGGTAATTAGGCTAACGAGAGTCTAAATAGCGCTGTAGATTTCCAGTGTACCAAAACCGAGCTTTGCCAAAATCGAGCTAAGACCGAGCGACCGTCTTGCAAGTTCGCTTTGGACACACAAGCATTGAAGAGGGATTAGATCACGGCATGAGCGATATCATTCTTGTGGTCCATGTGCTTTTGGCCATTGGCCTTATCGGTTCTGTGCTTTTGCAACGCAGCGAAGGTGGCGGGCTTGGTATTGGCGGGGGCGGATCCGGCTTTGTGACTGGCCGCGGCAAAGTCAATATCTTGACGAAAATTACGATGAGCTTAGCGGCGGCTTTTATGGTGACTTCAATCGTCCTTTCCATTCTAGCTGCGGGCGGTAATCGCACTAGCTCGATCGTTGACGATATTCCAGCAGTAGCACCTGGAGCTAGTCAGGGTAGTGACAGCAGCGAGCCAAGCGTACCCATTGAATAGTCTGTGATCGCGAAGGTCCATGCGCAGGCTTTTTCCGGCGACTCGACGACCACAATGGCGTGTGCAATGTCGATTGATGTAGTGCGTGTGGCATTGGCCGAGTTAAAGCTTTGAGAAATTCAGAAAAACCTTAAAGTTAAATACATAAATTTCCGCGACTTTTCAGATAGTTGACAAGAAGATGACCAGGAGATGCAACTTGAGACTTGCCCCTTGGACCACTTGGATTGATAGTGGTGTTCCATGACGCGGTTTATTTTCATCACCGGCGGCGTGGTCTCCTCTCTTGGCAAGGGCCTCTGCTCAGCTGCACTCGGCACGCTTCTTCAAGCGCGCGGCTTTAAAGTCCGTTTGCGCAAACTGGATCCCTATCTCAATGTCGATCCTGGGACGATGTCGCCTTATCAACATGGCGAGGTTTACGTGACCGATGACGGTGCGGAGACCGATCTCGATCTCGGACATTATGAGCGTTTTACCGGCGTGCCAGGCCGGAAAAGCGATAATGTCACGACCGGGCAAATCTATTCCAAAGTTTTGGCCAGGGAACGGCGCGGCGATTATCTTGGCGCAACGGTTCAAGTCATTCCTCATGTCACCGATGCGATCAAGGAATTCATCCAAAGCGATATCACGGATGAAGATTTTGTCGTCTGTGAAATTGGCGGCACTGTCGGTGATATTGAAAGCTTGCCTTTCCTTGAGGCGATTCGCCAATTGGGGAATGAGTTGGGGCAAAGCCGTACGCTCTTCTTACATGTAACATTGATCCCCTTCATTAGTGCTGCAGGCGAGTTGAAGACAAAGCCGACGCAGCATTCCGTGAAAGAACTGCAATCGGTCGGTATAAAGCCTGACATTCTGGTATGCCGGACCGAGCATGAAATTCCCGAGGATGCACAACGCAAGATCGCTCTCTTCTGTAATGTCCGTGAAGAGGCAGTGATCCAAGCCCTGGATGTTCCCTCAATCTACGCGGTCCCAAGGGCCTATCACGAAGAAGGCCTGGACGACGCCGTTTGCCATCACTTTGAAATCCAGACACCGCCACCCGATCTTTCCACCTGGGACCAGGTGATGCAGCCGATTTTGGAACCCGATGGCGAGGTGACTATAGGTGTTGTTGGCAAGTACACATCCCTGCTGGATGCCTATAAGTCCTTGAACGAGGCCCTTGCGCACGGTGGGATTGCGAATGGCATTAAGGTGAAAATTTCCTGGATCGATTCGGAAATTTTTGAGCAAGACGGCGCGGTTCAGCAGCTTGAGAATGTCCACGGTATCTTGGTTCCCGGCGGCTTTGGGGAACGCGGCTCTGAAGGTAAGATCGCAGCCGTGCACTTTGCGCGCGAAAGGAAGATCCCTTATTTCGGCATTTGTTTTGGTATGCAGATGGCGGTGATTGAGGCCGCACGCAATCTCGCCGGACTTCCAGGCGCTGGCTCCACAGAATTTGGCCAACCGGCTGAAGCGGTCGTTGGTTTGATGACCGAGTGGATGCGCGGCAATAGGTTGGAGACGCGCCACGATGCCAGTGAACTTGGCGGTACGATGCGCTTGGGCGCTTATCCCTGTAAGCTTACCGCGGGGAGCCAGGTCGGCCAAATTTACGGAGCAGCGGAGATCAGTGAGCGCCATAGGCACCGCTTTGAGGTGAACATCAACTATCGGGAAAAATTAGAAGAGGCTGGGTTGCTTTTCTCTGGCCTGTCACCAGACGGCGAATTGCCCGAGATTGTCGAGCTACCCGATCATCCCTGGTTCGTTGGTGTACAATTCCATCCAGAGCTGAAGTCCAAACCCTTTGATCCGCATCCGCTTTTCATCTCCTTCATTCAAGCGGCGGTGGAACAATCCAGGCTCGTCTAAATTATGAGCATGATAGAGCTTTATGGCGAGTCGGGTTGCATGTTAGGAGTTCAATAGAATGCAGCAAGAAGCGGCCCTAGGTCGTGGTGATCGTATTCCAAACTTCCGACTCCCTGATCAAAGTGGTGCCACGCGCAGTTTTTATCATGATGTAAAGGGTGGAGCGGTCCTTTTACTTGCGCTTGGGTCCTTAAACAGCCCTCAAAGTAAAGAGGCGCTTTCGCTGCTATCGGCGAAATTTCAGACTTTAGCGGAGCAAGGCGTCGAACTTTTCGCGGTCACTCAAGACGGTCCGATAGCCGTGAGCGCTGTGGCGGAAGGCCAAAACCTCAATTTTCACCTTTATGCCGACCCACCGCGATCGATCACCGGCCGTCTGCTTGCGCGAGAAGCTGCGATGGGCGGTGGCCAAGTTCCTTTTCGCCTCTTCTTTCTCGATAGAAACCAACGCATCGTGACGCTGCTTGAAGGTACAATTGGGCAAGAGAAATTCACGGCAGCCTTGGATAATCTCTTAAGGGAGATTAGCTATCTTGATGCACCGCGCACTCTTTCAAACCCAGCACCCGTCTTGATCGTGCCGCGCGTCCTAGATGACGCTACGTGCAAGGAATTAATCGGACTCTGGCAAAAAGAACATCACGAAGGCGGATTTTCGACGGGACAGGTTAATTCCTATGATCCTGATAAGAAAAAAACGCTCGAACATGTGATTGAGGATCCGAAGCTGATCCGGCGATTGAATACCACACTCGCGCGCCGCCTTTCTCCAGAGCTCGGGAAAGCCTTTAACTTTAGGCAAAGCTTTCAGTTCGATGTACCCGTGGTGATGTCGTATCAGCCCGATAGGGGCGATTTTTTTGGTCTGCACCGCGACGATTTGAGACCGCAGAATAAGCGTATTTTCGCGATGTCTTTGAACCTGAACGACTCCTTCGAGGGCGGGGAGCTGGCTTTTCCAGAATATTCCCCCCACGGCTTTAGGTTAGATGCTGGAAGTGCTGCTATCTTTGCCTGCGGACTTCTTCATGAAGCAAAGCCCGTCATAAGCGGCCAGCGCTTCGTCCTAACAAACTTCTTTTGTGCCGCAGACAATCATCAAAAAAGCGGTGCAGCAGGGCGGCGGACAAGCGTCCAGTTATAGATCGAAAGTTTTATAGAGGTTGCTCGTACGCGACGGGAGGCCTATCCCCATCCGTGCCCCTCGCTTTGGAGCATGGCAATCGGTTAGAGCACTTTCAGCAAAAGTGTGTGCGGTTTTGCGCCCGGAAAGTGCGTAATAATGAGAGCCTAGCGCACTTTCAGCAAAAGTGTGTGCGGTTTTGCGCCCGGAAAGTTTGTAATAATGAGAGCTTAGAGCGATTTGCGTGATCGAGGGATCATTAAAAGTGCTCTAGCGCAATGGAGGCAAGTTCATGACGACGATTATCGAGGTAATCGGACGAGAAATTCTCGATTCTCGGGGCAATCCCACCGTCGAGGTAGACGTGGTTCTCGAAAGTGGTGCTTCTGGTCGCGCAGCCGTACCCTCAGGCGCTTCTACGGGTGCTCATGAGGCAGTAGAACTTCGCGATGGCGATAAATCGCGCTACGGCGGCAAAGGTGTCTTAAAAGCAGTTGGCGCGGTGAATGAAGAAATAGCATCTGAAATCGTCGGCTATGACGCCGAGGACCAGATTATTATCGACCGCGCGATGATTGCGCTCGACGGGACCGATAATAAGGCTCGCTTGGGCGCCAATTCTATTCTCGGCACATCACTGGCTGTTGCACGCGCTGCTGCTGGAGACGTCGGGCTTCCGCTTTTTCGTTACGTCGGCGGGACCTATGCCAGGCTGCTGCCGGTTCCGATGATGAATATCATCAACGGCGGAGCGCACGCAGATAACCCTATAGATATTCAAGAATTCATGATTATGCCTATCGGCGCTGGGAGTGGCGGTGACGCTATCCGAATGGGCGCTGAAGTCTTCCAAACCTTGAAGAAAGGTCTCAACGAAGCAGGGCATAACACAAATGTCGGCGATGAAGGCGGGTTTGCGCCCAACCTTTCATCAACAACAGCAGCCCTCGATTTCATTGCCAAAGCGATCGAAAAGGCGGGTTATAAGCTGGGCGATGATATCGCCCTGGCCTTGGATTGCGCCTCAACCGAATACTTCAAGGACGGCGTTTATGATCTTGCAGGCGAGGGACGTAAGCTTGGGCCGGATGAAATGGTCGACTATCTGGCTGATCTAACGCAGCGCTACCCGATTATCTCAATCGAAGACGGGATGGCTGAAGACGACTGGGACGGGTGGAAAGCGCTTACGGAAAAACTGGGCGGTAAGGTTCAACTGGTCGGCGACGACCTTTTCGTCACCAACACCGAGCGCTTGAAAAAGGGAATTTCAAGCGGGAC
>CAXMNO010000050.1:0-11455 GCA_964194655.1 uncultured Acidimicrobiia bacterium | reverse complement strand
ACTCCGCTTCTTGGGGGAGCTTGAGGGGTGTGTTGCAAGTGATGTCGATGCTGCCCTTTCGGTCTTGCGCTTGCCCTCATTCGCGACCCGCCTTGAAGGTTTAGGAACCTTCGGCGAGGGCAGGAAATTACGGGCACTTTGGGCGGGAGTCGGCGAGTGCCCGGACCTCCAGCGGCTTCAAGCGAAGGTGGAACGGGCCGTTACTACTGCCGGCTTAGCACCCGAACCAAGAAAATTTAAACCACACGTGACCTTGGCGCGTTTCAAAAGGCCGGCAAGCCAAGGACAAAGGGTGGGGGAATTTTTGCAAGGGCACAGTCTTTTCAAAACAAGCGCGTTTGAAGTTTCAGAATTCCACCTCTTTTCGAGCTCACTTGGGCGACAAGGACCCGTCTATCGACCGGAGGCGAGCTATCGTCTGGGCGGGGATCCGGCGCCTTTAAGCTTGGAGGCCGTTGAGGCTGGGCCTTGAGTTTGAAAAAGTGAGTTCGAAAAAAGTCCGCTCCGCCCTTGACGAGACCTTACGCGCTTCGCGCCAATTCTTGGCGGATCGTGGCGACCAAGCCAGGCATGGCGCTTTCGATCAGATCGAGGCTGTAACTATATTCTTCTCTTCCCCTAGAATAGGGATCGGGAACCTCAAGGGGTTCCACACCGCCGCATTCCATCAACAACATGATCCGGGCCCGGCAAACACGCGGTCGCAAACGTTCGAGCTTATGGATGTGCCCTCTATCGAGGCCGAGGATGAGATCGAAGGCGTCAAAGTCGTTCGTGGAAATTTGACGCGCCCGCAGCGCGCTTAAGTCATAGCCCCGCACCGCTGCAAGCTCGACCGCCAAGGTGGAAGGGCTGGAGCCGACGTTCCAATTTTCCGTTCCCGCTGAGTCGACCGATACCTGCCCATCCAGACTAGCTTGTTGCAGATGATGGCGCAGCAGAGCTTCTGCTGTGGGGGAGCGACAGATGTTGCCTGTGCAAACGATGAGAATGCGCATTCTCGGGGGCTCCTAAGAAGATGCCAATTGCAGTATGCTTGGTCCATTGCAGTATGTTGATCGGCTTTTTACCAAACGGCCAATCGGTCGTATATCATCCGCATCCTTAATTCGGCAAAGCGGATTTAAAAAAAGGTCGTGCTTACATGGGAAACGACAATTCGATCGTGATCTTAACAGGTGCTGGCATTTCCAAAGAATCCGGCCTTTCGACTTTTCGTGATGCCGACGGTATTTGGGCTGAAACAAGGTTGGAGGATGTAGCGACGCCGGAGGCATTCGCAGCCGATCCTGCACGCGTGCATGGCTTTTACAATCAAAGGCGCCGGGGTTTGTTGGACAGCGAAGTTACACCAAACGCGGCTCACCAGGCACTCGCTCGTCTGGAGGCTGAGTGGGATGGCGATATTCTGCTGGTCACCCAGAATATCGATAATCTTCATGAGCGCGCGGGCTCTCAAAAAGTCATTCATATGCACGGCAGCTTACTTGAAGCGCGCTGTTTGAGCTGCACAGAAATCTCACCCTGGCTTGCTGATATGGATACCTCTAGCTGTTGCCCGCACTGCGATGAAAAAAGCAGCCTCAGGGTCAACGTTGTCTGGTTCGGTGAGATGCCGATGGAGATGGACGTCATATTCGCAGCCTTAGCGACTTGCAATATGTTCATCTCCATCGGCACTTCTGGCACCGTATATCCAGCAGCCGGTTTTATTGCCGAAGTACGTGACCACGGAAAAGCCAAGACAGTCGAGTTGAATTTGGAGCCCTCTGAAGGGCATAGCTTATTTGCCGAGCGTCGCTATGGTCCTGCCAGCCAGACGGTCACACAATTTGTCGAGGAACTCTTAAGTTAAAAAATGTCCTATGACCCCAATTCGTTTGAAGAAGTCTTGAGCGCGGCCCGGGCCTGCCGGATTTGCGAGGCTGATTTGCCGTTGGGGCCGCGCCCCGTCGTACGGGCCAGCCGTAGTGCCCGCTTGCTCATCGTCGGCCAAGCGCCCGGGACCAGAGTGCACGCGAGCGGCATTCCCTGGGATGACCGTTCGGGGGAGCGACTGCGAGAATGGCTGAACCTCAGCCCCGATATATTCTATGACGAGGCAAAGATCGCCATAGTGCCGATGGGCTTTTGCTTTCCGGGAAACGACGAGCGGGGCGGCGATTTGCCACCGCCGGCAATTTGCGCCAAGACATGGCACGCACCGATAAGGCAGCACCTCTCGGGTGTCTCGCTCACTTTGCTAATCGGTCTTTATGCGCAACGTTTCTATCTGGGGAAGGCGCGCAAATCCTCCCTGACCGAGACAGTAGCGGCCTTTCGCGATTATCTCCCAGATTATCTCCCGCTGCCCCATCCCAGTTGGCGCAATACGGGATGGCTTAAGAAAAACCCCTGGTTCGAGGCAGACTTGCTGCCTGAGCTGCGGGCGAGGATTTCATCGGCGCTGGAAGCGTAATCCAGATCAAAAAATCGGACACTATTAAAATCCCACAAACAAAGATCTTGCATGTCTTGACGGCTGGCTTATATTTTATAAAGCATTTACTTTATAAAAAGGAAGCACCATGTCGACCGCTTATGCCGATAAACAGGAATCTGTAGGCAGCCCTGCATCGCGAGAACCTCACTGGGTCGATGTTTGCTTTGCTGAGAAACTAAGGGAACGGGGAAGCCTCATCGTAAAGGTCGGGCGTAAGCAAATTTTGCTGCTTCAAACCGATAAGGGTTTGTTTGCCTGCAACAATCGCTGTCCGCACGAAGGCTATCCTTTAAAGGAAGGCACGCTCACTGAGGCCTGTATCCTGACCTGCAATTGGCACAATTGGAAATTCGATCTGGAAAGTGGGGAAACACTAACAGGTGGCGATAAACTCCGGCGCTACCCAATCGAGGTGCGCGGTGATCGAATTTGGCTCGATGTGAGTGACCCGCCCTCAAGTGAGCTTATCGCCAAGGCTCTCGGTAATTTGAAGGACTGTTTTCGGCGAAATCGCACAGAATCCGGGATCGAGTATGACCGAATAGCCCGCGAAGTCGCGCGCCTCGAGCTGACTGGTGGCGACCCGCTTGACGCCGTACGTGCGGCCATAGAGTGGACGTACGATCGCTTCGAATTCGGTGCAACCCATGCGATGGGGGGGGCCAACGACTGGTTGACCCTTGGTGCGGAGCTGGCCCGTGATGAAGATGAGGCGCTCGCCGCGGTGCTTGAAGTGATCGGGCATCTCGCGTGGGACAGCCGATTGCGACCGGCCTATCCTTTCACGCAAGAAGTCGAGACCTTCGACGCCGAGACGCTTTTCAAAGCTATCGAGGCAGAAGACGAGGACCTATCCGTGGCGCAACTGCGTGGGCTTTTGTCTTCAGGTGAAGATCTCTCACGGATCGACCGTCCTCTTGCCCAAGCTGCGCTCGCCCACTATTCCGATTTTGGTCACTCGGCCATTTACGTCGTAAAGATCCAGGACTTGGTTGAACGCTTGGGAATTAGCGTCGCTGAACCGCTCTTCCTCGCTCTCATACGGCAGCTGACTTACGCGTTTCGCGAGGATTTGATTCCCGAGTTCCGGGACTATGGTCCGACCCTCGATGCCTGGCGCACGCAAGGCTCGAGCGGTGGGGCAGTGGCTCCCAAGGCATCGGATTTCCGAGGCCTCTCGGCACGTCAAGCAATGGCCAAGTGCCTTGCATTCAAAGAAGATCCCCGCGCCCTTTTTGACGCCCTCTTAGGTGCGGCCGCCTGGAACCTGCTTCATTTCGATCGAGGTGTAGAACAACGCAGCGACAATAACGTCGACGATAATGTTGGCTGGCTTTCCTTCACTCACGCCATCACCTTCGCGAACGCTGTACGCGTACTTTGCGATCGCCATCCCGACCTCTGGCCTCAAGGCCTGCTGCAGATGGCCTGCTTTGTCGGGCGCAACAACGCCTATGTGGATGGTGACCAGGATGTATCTGGATGGAATGTTCCCGAACCAGCCGCGTTCTTTGCAGCCGAGGGCCGCGCGCTCTTCGATCACGGACAGTTCGAATACATTGTTGCTTGCCACCTGGTGAAGGTCTTGGCGGCAGCTCGTCAAGAGGTCGAGGCAAACCCCAATGCTCCCTGGGTTAGCGATCTGACAGCCTCCGTCAATCGCTTCTTCCATACCCCCATCAAGCGTAAGCACGTCATCCGCACGATGCGGCAATCGCGGAAATTCGTTGCCTTGGAAGGTTAGGCAGGGACAGCCTAGCTCGAAGAAGTATCGGTGGAACCGGGACCTTGAGCGATTTCGGCCTGAAGAGCCACGGGTTCACCGTGGGGTGTGCGTTCCATCGCCTCCCGCCAGGCCTCTTTTCGGGTTAGTAGGCTCTCCGCGCTCAAAACACCTTTGGATGTCACAATTCGCTCCAACGCCGCCATCCAGTGATCGTAGTAAGTATTTCCCAAATCCGGATCGCCGCTCGCTTGCGCACGCGCGATCTCCTGGCTGAGGCAAGTCGCCCATTCGCTCCAGGTGAAGTGACCGGCCTCGTGAAGCTTCAGTGTCATGGCGAAGGCCCCTGCCTGCCAAGGCTCGGCAAAGACGGGGCCGTCGCCGTCAACGGGTAAAGCTGCTAGCTCCGCCAAGTCCGGACTTTTGCCAGCCATCGTCATGCGCTCTCGCCTGCGGAAAGCAGATAGCCTTCGAATAGATCGAGAACTACGCTATCGCTTGCAGCCGCATCGGCTCCCCAAAGCTCTTGCGCCTCAAAACGTACGCCATAGAGGTGCTGTGGATTTTGACCCTCACCTTTCGCATTGCTATCGGGAAAGACAAAAACGCCATGGGTGGTTTCAACCACGCCCTCGCGTCCACGCACATAGCGTGGCAGGCGCGTATGACCCCTGGGGTTTAGGTTTTTAGCAACGACGCGTTCCCCCACCTTGAACCGGGGCGCGTTTTCGCTTTCTGCCCGTGCGGAATCGCCCTTGGTAAGCATGGCGGACAAGCGCTCGGCCGGGACGGCGGGTTTGGTGTTTTCTGGGAGTGGTGATCTAGGTCCGCCGTTGAGCTCCTTTTCCGTGACAAGGCCGCGCTCCAGCATCAAGCGTTCCAGGCCTGCCAGCCAAATCTGATAGTAGCTGCTCGAGAGATATTGGACCGGATGCTGATCCTCACGCGCATGGCGCGACATATCGATATTCCAGTCCCCGCGCGCACCCATCGCCAAGGTTAGAGCAAAGGAGCGACGCTCCCAAGGGGCGTGGAAGAGCGGTTCATCCGCCTCAAGCTCAATAGGACCTAGTCCATGCTGGCCGCCAAGGTCGTGGGGACCGTTCATGAGCTAGCCTCCAGCGACCCTGGATCCAAGGCCAAACCCGTTCCAATCATGGAATTGCGGGTCACGAGGCCAGCAAGCCCCTCCTCGCTCCAGCCTTCAGTGCCTTCAGGCCTTTGCGGGATAACGAGATAGCGGATTTCGGCGGTTGAATCCCAAACCTTGATCTCGGTATCGGCGGGGAGATCGACACCGAATTCCGCCAAGACACCGCGCGGGTCCATCACGACGCGCGAGCGATAGGGCGCTGACTTGTACCAGACAGGCGGCAAGCCCAGCACCGGCCAGGGATAGCAAGAGCAAAGCGTGCAGACGACTATGTTGTGTTGGCTGGGCCCATTTTCCAACGTGACCATATCCGCGCCTTGGCGCCCGGTAAAACCCAGCGAGGCGACGGCAGCGGTTGCGTCCTTTCTCAGCCAGGCTAGAAATTCAGGGTCACTCCAAGCCTTGGCGACAACCTTTGCGCCGTTTTGCGGGCCAACCCTATGTTCATAAGTGTCGATGAGCATGTCGAGCGCGGCGGGGTCGACTAAACCCTTTTCAATCAGCAGGGATTCAAGCGCGCGTACACGCAGTTCCATATCGGAAGGTTCGTGATGATGATGATCGTCGTGGTTGGTAGAATCACTCAAAGCACTATCCTCACTTAACTTAAGCCTGGCCCTCGATGCGCTCCATATCGTCGTCGGAAAAGCCGAAGTGATGACCGATTTCGTGGATCAAGACGTGACGCACGACCTCGCCGAGATCATCCCCAGTCTCACACCAATAGTCGAGGATCGGGCGGCGATAGAGGAAAATCATATCGGCCTCGTTCGGCAAATCGGAATGGGATTTGCTCGTCAAATCGACACCGCGATAAAGACCCAAAAGATCGAACGGCGATTCGCAGTCCATTTCCTCCAAGGTGTCATCATCGGGAAAGTCCACGACCTGCACGACGACATCGCCCAAAATCCGCCTTAGCTCTTGAGGTATGGTTGCAAGAGCTTCGCGTGAAAGGGCTTCAATCTCTGAAATGCGAGGCGGCGTTGAAAAGCGGTCGACCTCGTGCATGCGTGCCATAATGAATACCTCAAATTCTCTGTTACACCCGAACCTAGCGCGGCTTGACCCAATCGCCAAGGCTCGTCACCCTTGGCCCACATATGATTAAAGGAGTCAATAAAATGGTTGAGCGCTTGGATGATGATGCGCGCGCGGCCCTGATGGCCGAACTCCCAGGTTGGGAAGTTGTTCAGGGGCGCGATGCGATCAAAAAAGGCTTTAAATTCAAAAACTTCAATCAAGCTTGGGGCTTTATGACGAGGGTCGCTTTGGCGGCCGAAAAGCAAGATCATCATCCTGAGTGGTTCAATGTTTATAACCGGGTCGAGATTACCTTGACGACCCATGACTGCGACGGGCTATCGGAGCGTGATGCCAAGCTCGCACGGCTCATCGAGAAATACGCCCGGGAAATTTAATAGCTGCAGCGGTTTACTCTGCAGCAGCTTCACTGCATGCGCATGCCCCCATCGATGCGAAGCGTTTCTGCATTGAGAGCTGCGTTCTCAACGATGTGACGAACGAGGCCTGCGAATTCCTCGGGCTTGCCAAGGCGCTTGGGGAAAAGTGGCTGTTGGGCGAGGTTGTCTTGCACCTCTTGCGGCAACCCAGCCACCATTGGCGTCATCATCAGCCCAGGCGCAATCGTCAAAACCCTGATGCCGAAGCGCGCCAATTCCCGTGCGGCTGGGAGCATCAAGCCAGCAACACCTGCTTTGGAGGCAGCATAAGCTGCTTGGCCAAGCTGTCCTTCAAAGGCCGCAATGGAGGCTGTGGAGATAATAACCCCTTGTTCTCCATCCGTTAGGGGCTCCAAGAGGCTCATCTGGTGAGCAGCTACGCGAATCAGGTTAAAGGTGCCGATGAGATTGACCTTGATGACCTTTTCGAATTCCTCCAAGGCCATTGGCCCGTCGCGCCCGACAATTCTGCCAGCAGGCGCGATGCCCGCACAGTTGACGAGAATGCGGCAGGGGCCGTGCACCTCGGCTGCTTTAGCCATTGCCGTCTCCGCGCTGATAGCATCGGTGACATCGCAGTGAAGGCCAAGGCCACCAATCTCTGCAGCTTGTGCTTCTGCGCCTTCTAAATCTAAATCCAGCAGCGTGACTTTCGCACCTGCATCCGCTAAGACCTGCGCGCTCGCAGCCCCAAGTCCGGATGCACCGCCCGTTACCACGGCGGCTAAACCATCGATCTGCATTAAGCCCCCTTAATCTTCATCTGGAATTGCGTGCCCTTGTCGCCTCTATAGCAGCGAGAGGACCTGAGGCAAAGCTGCCTCACCGCCCCTTTGCGGCGTGAGCTGCGGTCGGATCGACTTTCGTGTGTCTGGCAAGTGTTGCCTCGCGCCGGGCGATATAGAAGGAGGAGCTTGCGATAATGCCAGCGCCGACCCAGGTCCACAGGTCCGAGACCTCCCCAAAGAGGAAGAAGGCCACAACGGCGATGAAGGGAAGGCGCATATAATCGAAAGGCATGACTGCAGACGCATCCGCCTTGGCATAAGACCTTGTGAGGGCCAAGTGCGCGAGCATGGCGAGAAATCCAAGGGCGATGGTCGCAATCAATGCCTCCCCATCCGGCCAACGCCACACGAAAAGGGCAGGTCCCAGGGATAATGGCGTCATGAAGAGGTTCATATAAAACACGACGGTTGTAGCACCTTCGGTGGCCGAAAGGCGCTTAATCGTCAAGACCGAACCCGCCATGAAGAGGGCCGCAATAATCGGCAGCCAGGTCGAAAACGTGACCTCGTTAAAGCCTGGGCGCAAGATTACCAGCATTCCCAAAAAGCCGACCGCCGTTGCACCCCAGCGCCTGAGGCCGACTTTCTCTCGGAGGATCAGCGCCGCGCCCGCTGTTGCAAAAAGTGGCAGCGTGAAGTTCAGCGCCACAGCCTCGGCCAAGGGCACCTTCACCACGGCTGTGAACCAGATGAACATCGCGATGATGCCAATCGACGCCCGGAAAAAGTGTAGGCCCAGCCGGTTCGTTTTAATCGCGCTTCCGCCATTTCGAAGGACCAGGGGCAAAACGAAGATCAATGCGAAGAGATTGCGTAGAAAGGCGATTTGGATCGGATCCAGACTCTCGGCTGCAATACGCACCAAGACATTCATCAAGGCAAAACAGAAGGCGGCCGCCGTCATATAGATGGCACCCTGGATTATGGCGGGGACCGCTTCGAAGCGCCCGCGAAGGCTTGCTGGCTCTGTCATGATAAGGCTGGCAAGTCTAGTGTGTGCGAGCGCCTTCACAAGCAGATAGTCCGCAATGGCCCTTTGCGAAAATTCGGCCCTACCATCACGATCGACTTCTTGCCGCTTCCCGCCGATCGCTTTAGCCTGGCGCGAAAATAAGCCAAGAAACGATTTGGCTGGAAATGAGGGAGGACACCTGGAATGTCTCAGCCATTATGGCGGCCAGCTGCAGAACATGTAACGAGCACCAATATGGCGGCTTTTATGGCCAGCCTTCCGGCGCGCGGCGGTCCTGATGTCAGCGATTATGCGGCCCTTTATGACTGGTCGGTGACGGAGATCGAGCCCTTTTGGGATGCCGTTTGGGACTACTGCGGTGTCATCGCTGAAGGCCCGCGCGAACCCGTTCTGGTCGATGGCGCAAAGATGCCGGGTGCAACCTTCTATCCAGATGTGCGCTTGAACTTTGCCGAAAACCTCCTGCGGCGGCGTGATGATCATGATGCCATCGTTTTCTGGGGTGAGGATAAGGTAAAGCGCCGCCTTTCCAATCGGGAACTTTACAACCTCGTCTCCCGCACGGCGCAGGCCCTTGAAGATTTGGGCGTTGGAGAGGGTGACAGGGTCGCCGGTTTCATGCCGAACATGCCGGAAACCGTTGTCGCCATGCTGGCAACGGTATCGCTGGGCGCAACCTGGTCTTCCTGTTCGCCCGATTTTGGAGTTCAAGGCGTGCTCGACCGCTTCGGCCAGATAGAGCCCAAGGTGCTCTTCTGTTCCGATGGCTATCACTATAACGGCAAGGACATCAATTCGCTGGAACGTGTTGCAATCTTTGCCGCGGACTTGCCGAGCGTGGCGAAGATTGTCGTCGTCCCCTATTTGGCATCGAGTGTCGCGATTAGCGAACTAGGCCCGCGCGGCGTCACATTTGAGGCGTTCTTAGGACCTTTCGAAGCAGGCGAGATCGCCTTCAAGCGCATGCCCTTCAACCACCCGCTTTACATCATGTATTCCTCCGGCACGACGGGGAAACCCAAGTGCATCGTCCATGGGGCGGGCGGCACGCTGCTACAGCATTTGAAGGAACACAAGCTGCAGTGCGATGTGCGCCCAGATGACCGGGTCTTCTACTTCACGACTTGTGGTTGGATGATGTGGAACTGGCTTGTCTCAGCACTTGCTGCGGAGGCGACGTTGTTGCTCTACGACGGATCGCCCTTCTATCCATCGGGAAATATTCTCTACGACTATATCCAGGCGGAAAGGGCGACGCTTTTCGGCACTTCGGCCAAGTACATTGATGCCTGTAACAAGGCGGAGCTTGATCCAGCGGGCGATCACGATTTCCCGAAGTTGCGAACCGTCGCCTCGACAGGTTCACCCCTGGCACCAGAAGGCTTCGACTATGTCTATGAACACATAAAATCCAACGTCTGCCTTTCTTCCATCGCAGGCGGGACGGATATCATCGGCTGCTTTATGGGGGGCAATCCCATCGGCCCGGTTTGGCGCGGGGAAATCCAGGCGCGTCATTTGGGCATGGCGGTTGAGGTCTTCGACGACAACGGCAATCATGTCACGGGGGAGAAGGGCGAACTCGTCTGCACAAAGCCCTTTCCTTCCATGCCTGTTGGCTTTTGGAACGACCCGGATGGTGCGCGCTACAAGGCTGCCTATTTCGAGGCTTACCCCAACGTTTGGCACCACGGCGATTTTATTGAGCTAACGGATCACGGCGGGATTATCGTCTACGGCCGCTCGGACGCGACGCTCAACCCGGGCGGGGTGCGGATTGGAACGGCTGAGATCTACCGCCAAGTCGAACAGCTTGAAGAGGTCGAGGAAGGCCTCGTCATCGGGCAAGAGTGGGAGAGCGATGTCCGCGTCGTCCTCTTCGTTCGCATGCGTAATGGAATTGAACTGGATGAGGATCTCATCAAAAAGATCAAGACCCAGATCCGCAACGGCTGCACTCCGAGACATGTGCCCGCAAAGGTTCTAGCCGTCGCCGATATTCCACGGACCAAATCCGGCAAGATCGTCGAGCTGGCCGTACGCGATGTCGTCCACGGTCGTAACGTCAAGAACAAGGAAGCACTCGCCAATCCGGAAGCCCTCGACCTTTTCAAGGACCGGCCTGAGTTGGCGGAGTAACGACAAGCACGATCACCGAGAATTGAAATCGCTTGGGGTGGCAAGGGACCGGCGGAGGCCTAACCTTGAAATAAGAAAAATAACGAGAGGCGAACATGACTGATCGATCTTCCCCCCTTTCCGCAGGCGCTTTACGCTTGGCCGTTTTGCAAGTAGCACCTGTTTTTTTGGACGCCTGGGCGAGTTGGGAAAAGGTGAAGGCCATGGCGCTTCAAGCCGTCAATGACGGCGCGGAGGTCATTGCCTGGGGGGAAAGTTTGATCCCTGGCTATCCGAACTGGCCGAGCCTCGATACCTCGGACGCGCAAGAGCCAGTTTATGCGCTCTACTGGGACCAGGCTGTCACCCTCGACGGCCCGCTGGTGGCCGAAATCAAGGCTTTTGCCAAGAAGCACAAGGTCATGATCATCGGCGGCGTTGGTGAGCGCGACGGCGGCTCGACCTATGCCACCATCCTCACCATCGGCACGGATGGGGAATTGCTGGGCCGGCATCGCAAGCTAAAGCCCACTTGGAAAGAACGCCTCATTTGGGCCGACGGCGATGGTTTGGGTCTCAAGACCCACGACACCAAGATCGGCAAGATCGGCTCTCTCAACTGCTGGGAAAACTGGTTGCCGCTCGCCCGCTCCGCCCTCCACCAGCAAGGCGAATTCATCCACGTCGCCGTCTGGCCGGGAAGCGATATGCTGGTCAAGGACATCACCCGATTTGCCGCTCTCGAAGGCCGCTCC
>CAXMNO010000049.1:0-10894 GCA_964194655.1 uncultured Acidimicrobiia bacterium | reverse complement strand
GACTCATCGCCATGCACGATCACGGCGCGAATATTACCTCCCTTGCAGTTATCGTCCTGGCCGCCCTGCTCTGCGGCATGGGGATGCGTTATCTGAAGCAACCCGCTGTTTTAGGGTACATATTGGCAGGCGTGCTGCTGGGCCCATCAGGTTTTGCCTTGGCGAGCGACCGTGCGGGCATTCAGCTTTTAGCAGAGCTCGGCGTCTTGATGCTGCTGTTCGTTATCGGCATGGAAATCTCGCTCCAAGGCATCCGCAGTGTCTGGAAGGTCGCCCTTTCAGCCACCTTGCTGCAAATTGTGGCGAGTCTGCTTTTAACGTACCTCTTGAGCTTCCTATTGGATTGGAGCTTTGAGCTTATCCTTATCCTCGGCTTTGTGATCGCGCTTTCCTCCACCGCCGTTGCGATCAAGATGCTGGAAGAGATTGGCGAGAAAAACACGCGCGTCGGCGAAGTCGCACTGGGGATTTTAATCGGCCAAGATTTGGCGGTCGTCCCCATGATGCTCATCATCTCCAGCTTGGGAGGGGGCGAGGACGGGGGGCTGGGCTGGGGCGCGGGCTTCAAGGTTGTCGCCTCTATCGCCTTCTTGGGTCTTCTCATCACCTACCTTAGCCGCCGCGAAAAGCTAAGGCTGAATTTCTTGCGCTCAATGTCTCGTTCAATCGACCTTTTGCCCTTGGCCGGCCTGGCTTTCTGCTTTGGTGCCGCTACGCTTTCGGGCCTCTTGGGGCTTTCTGCTGCTTATGGGGCCTTCTTGGCAGGCCTCGTTATCGGCAACTCGAAAAGCAGGCGTTCAATGCTCCGCGTTACCGAACCGGTGCAAAGCTTGCTCTTAATGGTCTTCTTTTTATCCATCGGCCTTTTGATCGACCTGCAATACATTTGGCTGAATATCTGGACTGTTGTCTGCATCGTGCTTTTTATTACGGTCTTCAAGACTGCACTGAACGTGACTTTGATCCGCATGCTAGGCGAAACATGGCCGAGGGCGCTTTTAAGCGGTGCCCTTTTGGCGCAATTGGGGGAGTTTTCCTTCGTGCTTGCGGCGCTCGGCCTTTCTGTCGGCGCCGTAACCGATGACGACCACCGCCTGCTTGTGGCCGTCACTGTGATATCACTTCTCTTTTCACCTATTTGGTTGGCCTGTGCGCGGCGATTGCACCGTGTTGTTCTGCTGGGTATTACGTCGGGTAGCGAGACGGTTCGATTAACCATCGGCGTCGATCCGGCGAACTTGTGCAATAAATTTGCCGGCAGGGATAATCGCACGGCTGAGGCCATCAATTCTGCCAAGCGCTGGCTAAGCGGTATAACTTGGCGACGCCCGCGTCGTTGAACGGGCTACGCGGTCTATAACGGAATTATTATGCCCGAAACCCTGTTGCCTAATCTTCAACATGAACAGGCCGCCCACGAGCGCGGTTTCCAGCGGATCGTGGGCTTGGATGAGGCCGGACGCGGTCCATGGGCCGGGCCTGTGGTGGCGGCTGCTGCCTGGATCGATCCCAACGCCTCTTTAGAAGGTGCGCTTTCCGGTCTGAATGATTCGAAGAAACTCTCGATTTCAAAGCGCGAAGCCATTTTCGCCGCGATGGAAGAAAGTCCTTCCGTAATCTTTGCCGTCGCCTCGGCTTCGGTTGAGGAAATTGACCGCCTGAATATTTTGGCCGCGAGCTTTCTTGCGATGCAGCGTGCACTCTCAACCCTTCCTTTCCAGGTCGATTACGCGCTTGTCGATGGGAACCGAATGCCGGATTTACCTTGTCCAGGCGAAACCCTGGTCAAGGGCGACGCGCGCTCCCTTTCCATCGCGGCGGCCTCTATCGCGGCCAAAGTCACACGTGATAAGGAAATGGCGCGTCTTGCCGAAAGATTCCCCACTTATGGGTGGGAGCGCAATCAAGGCTACGGCACAAAAATCCACCGCGAAGCCCTTCTAAGCGCGGGCCCAAGCCCACACCACCGGCGCTCTTTTAAGCCTGTGGCCTCGTTTTTTGTGGCAGACTCTTAGAGTCTGAGTCGAAGAGTCTTTTTTAACCTTTTGACTCCACAACAAAAAACTCTTGACCCGAAAAAGCACTCTCATCACTATTAGGGCAAATCCGTGAGAGGGAAAGAGTGGTGGAAAGCAACCTAGTTAAGGTCGGCGATTGTATTGCTTTGATGGAGGCCATGCCGGAAGGCTCGGTCGATATGATCTTCGCCGATCCGCCTTATAACCTTCAGCTCTCATCAGAGCTTTACCGTCCCAATAACTCCAAAGTCGATGCTGTCGATAACGATTGGGACAAATTTGATTCCTTTGCCACCTATGACAGCTTCACGCGCGCCTGGATGCGTGCGGCGCGCCGTGTCTTGAAAGAAAACGGTAGCCTCTGGGTCATCGGCAGCTATCACAATATCTTTCGCGTCGGCTCTGCGCTTCAAGATCTGGGCTTTTGGATCTTGAACGATGTGATTTGGCGCAAGTCCAACCCGATGCCGAATTTCCGTGGCCGGCGCTTCACCAACGCCCATGAGACCATGATTTGGGCGTCGAAAGACAAGGACGCGCGCTACACCTTCAATTACGAGGCGATGAAGGCGCTCAACGAAGATCTTCAAATGCGCAGCGACTGGCTGATCCCAATTTGCAATGGATCTGAGCGGATCAAAAATGATGACGGCGGAAAGGCTCACCCGACGCAAAAGCCTGAAGCGCTGCTGCACCGGGTCATTCTGGCCGCGACCAAGCCGGGGGAACTTGTGCTCGATCCCTTCTTTGGCAGCGGAACAACAGGTGCAGTCGCCAAAAAGCTCGGTCGGCGCTGGATCGGGTTGGAGCGAGAAGAAAGCTATGCCGCCATAGCGCGCAAACGTATCGGGCAAGTCGAAGCCCCCAAAGATTTGGACATGGTCACGACCCCTGCCAAGCGGGAGGAAAAGCGCATTCCCTTCGGCTGGCTTGTCGAGCACGGTTTGCTGGAGCCAGGAGCAATCCTGCACGGGCCGCACAAACGCTGGCGCGCAAAAGTTCGCGCTGATGGCACCCTAATTGCCAGCGATGTTAAAGGATCAATCCATCAAGTTGGCGCACAATTGCAAGGGGCGCCGAGCTGTAATGGCTGGTCCTTCTGGCACATTGATGTGGAAGGTAAGCCCGTACCCATCGATATCTTGCGCCAAAAGCTTCGCGCAATGCTGAACTGACCGAAGGCTTAGGAGCCAGCTTGAAGGCCCTTCTTGATGATTTTTCTCATCACACTGGGAAGGGCCTCATCGCCCAAATAATCAGGCAAAACCCAACGGCCCGCTGAATCGTCTTGGCATCGGATCGAAGCCGCCCAAACCGTGATCTCGAAGTGGAAGTGGGTGAAGGTGTGGCGCACATCTCCTTCAAGCGGCATCCAGTTAGCATCAAGTGGTGCAGCTTGCGCTGCTTCTACGTCATCCCAGGGGTTATCTCGCCAGGGGCTTGAGGGAATTTCCATCATGCCCCCGAGCAGGCCCTTTTCAGGTCGCCTGCGCAGGAGAATCGCACCATCATCCCTCGTCATGAAGTAAGCAACGGCGTAGCGCGTCGGGCGTTCGGGCTTTGCCGTCTTATAGGGAAAATCGCTGGGGCGCCCCAATGCGTGAGCCTGACAGCTCTCACTTAACGGACAGAGCATGCACTTCGCATTTCGGGGCAAACAGATCGTTGCCCCTAAGTCCATCATGGCCTGGGCATAGTCACCTGGGCGTTGCTGCGGCGTTAGCATTTCAGCCAGGCGCTTTATTTTCGGCTTCACGGCGGGCAACGGCGTCTCTAAAGCAAATAGGCGTGAAATCACGCGCTCGACATTTCCATCGACAACGGCTGCTGGTCGATCAAAGGCAATCGCTGAAATGGCAGCCGCCGTATAGGGACCAATGCCAGGAAGCTTAAGGAGCGCCATCTCCTGATCGGGGAATATTCCGTTGAATTCCTTCGTTACCACCTCGGCACAGCGATGGAGATTGCGTGCCCGTGCGTAATAGCCAAGCCCCGCCCAGACCGTTAACACATCATCAAGGGGTGCCGCTGCCAGATCCTCAATGCGCGGCCAGCGTGCGAGAAATCTTTCAAAGTAAGGCGCAACGGCAACCACTGTTGTCTGCTGCAACATAATCTCACTCAGCCAAACGCGGTAGGGCTCGGTCGGTGGCGTTCCCGGCGGGGCACGCCAAGGTAAGTTCCGCGCATGACGGTCATACCAATCCAGTAAGGGCGGTGCTATTTGCACTTGCTGTTTATTGTCCGACGCAGTGCAGGGCACGCTCGCTTTTCTTGTGTCTTCGTTCATGCCTATCTCTATACTCGAGCGGGCACTAAAGGCGAAAGGTTCATGAGCGAAACTCAAAGCACCAAAGCAAGCAGAACACCAGGACGGCGCGGCAATGGCCTAAAGGCGCTCGCCGGTGATCTGCCGCGCGTTACCAAGAAGGCCGTGGGTCGCCGAGGGTTCGCGGACGGTGCCCTCCTTGCCGATTGGCCGCAAATCGTTGGGAACGACTTGGCAAGAGCGAGTGAACCGCTTCGGCTTTCCTTCCCCAAACGCCAAGAACGCAGCTCCGGTACTTTGGTTTTAAGGGTGGAACCTAGCCTTGCCATCACACTTCAGCATCTAGAACCACAGCTATTAGAGCGGGTGAACAGCTTCTTCGGATACCGCATTGTTAGCCGGTTGAAGCTTCTGCAAGGCCCAGTGCGCCCACGCCGTCAAACGGCTGAAAAGATAAAGCTACCAAGTGACCCGGATATCGAACGCCGGGTCGCCGAACGCCTCCAATCGGTCACAGATGAGGATCTTCGCACCGCCCTTGCCCGATTGACCGAGAGCTACGAGCGTCGTAGGAAGCTCAAAAAGAAGTAGTTTTAGGGTTCTCGCGACACCAGTTTAAGGGCTGAAGCGGTGGCCCACGCCACAATATGGCTAAAGTTGCCACTTTGGATGCGAAAACCCTGGGGACTCATTTGTGAATAACTCGCTCTTGAAGTATCCGTATTCTAACTCTAGCATACACTAGATCTGGTAGGTGAAAGATGAACAGACGGAACATACTGATAAATACTGGACGGCTTGGCCTCCTCCTGGGCGCGGCGGGCGCTCTTCAGCCTTGGCTCGCACGCCCGGCTAGCGCGGAGGAGATTGGGGCCGATGAGCGCATCCTGGGCGCCGCCGATGCGCCTATTACAATTATCGAGTATGCGTCCATGACCTGCCCGCATTGCGCTACCTTTCACGCGAACAGCTATAAGGATCTCAAAAGCGATTGGGTGGATAGCGGCAAGGCCCGTTTTGTCTTCCGTCACTTCCCCTTGGATGGCTTGGCGCTGCGTGCTTCTGCACTAGCGGAGTGTTTGCAAGGCAACGCCTTCTTCGGCTTTATAGATCTGCTCTTTGCCACCCAGCAAAGTTGGGCGCGTTCAAGCGACCCGATTGGCGCGCTGCAGGAGCTAGCAAAGCAGGCCGGTATGGACGAGGAAAAATCGGGTACCTGCTTGGAAGACGAGGTCGCCATCACAAGGATCTTGGAACAGCGCCAATATGCGGCTGATGAACTGAGTGTCAATTCGACGCCGAGCTTCATCATCAATGGTGAAAAGTTCGCAGGGGCTAGCGACTATTCGGAGTTTGATAGCTTTTTGAAAGGCCTTCTCTAAGAGGAGGTATCTGGGCAAGCCAGCCTCATCCAGGGGAAAGAGGCTTAGAGCCCATCGGGGATTGAAAGGCAGGGGAACCCGGCGGCAGTGGGTCGCAGGGATGGAGTATTAGGGGGAACTATCGGGCGTGGTCCAGTTTACCAACCTGCGCCTCAGCGGCTTTAAGTCCTTTGTGGACCCAACCGACCTTGTGATCGAACCAGGCTTGACTGGTGTCGTCGGGCCCAATGGCTGTGGGAAGTCGAACCTTGTGGAAGCCATTCGCTGGGTTATGGGCGAGAATTCGGCCAAACGCATGCGCGGCGGCGAAATGGACGACGTTATTTTTTCGGGCACCGCCTCTCGGCCATCGCGAAACCTGGCCGATGTGGTCATGGTTTTGGATAACAAAGACCGCTCCGCACCTGCTCAATTCAACGATTCAGAACAGATCGAAATTTCGCGCCGCATCAACCGCGGCCATGGCTCCACATACCGCGTGAACGGAAAAGAAGTACGCGCCCGTGACGTGCAGTTGCTCTTTGCCGATGTGGCAAGCGGCCCTCATTCGACCGCGATGGTAAGTCAGGGCCGCGTCGGCGCCTTAATCAACGCAAAGCCAACCCAAAGACGCGGCCTTTTAGAGGAAGCAGCCGGCATCACTGGTTTACATTCGCGCCGCCACGAGGCTGAACTTCGCCTGCGTGCGGCCGAGACGAACCTGGAGCGGCTTGATGATGTCGTTATAACCTTGGAAGCGCAGCTCCAAGGCCTGAAGAAGCAAGCCCGCCAAGCCACCCGCTATAAGAACGTGAATACGCAAATCAGGCGGCTGGAGGCTATTGCCCTCCACCTAGAGGCCTTGGCGATCAGGCAGGCGCGCATCGATGCCGAGACCGCCTTTGCCGAAAGCGAACGGCTGGTGGGTGAAGTAAGTGGCAAATCGGCCGAAGCCGCGCGCATGCAAGCGGATATCGCCTCTCGCCTTCCAGCCCTTCGTCAGCACGAAGCGGAGGTTGCCGCAGCCTTGCAGCGTCTGCTGATTGACCGCGATGCTCTCCAACGCGATGCGGAGCGGGCTGAATCCCAGATGTCCCAGGTGAGAGAGCGGCTCGCCCAAATCGGCGCTGACCGTGGACGGGTTAACCGGATGCAGGAGGATGCAGTTGAGGCCGAATCCAGACTTGCCGCGGAGCGAAAGCGCCTTCAAGACGCTGAAGAAGCAGAAAAAGATCAGCGAAGCGAAGCCAAGGCAGACCTAGATCGCGCCCGCAGCGAGGTCGAGGCCAAGGAAACTGAACTTAGCGCCCTCTCCCAACAAGTTGCAGGCGATGACGCGAAGGCAAATGCCCTAACGCGCCAGATCCAGTCAGTAAGCCAGCGCATAGAGCGTTTGAAGAATGATCTTGCCCGCGCGAATGAAGAGCGAGGACGCTTAGAGGCATCGCGCCCGCCGCAAGATCAAAAAACAGCAGTCGAAAATGCTATTGCCTAGGGCGAAGACAATTTGACGAATGCCGGCGCCGAGGCAGAAGACGCCGGAGAGCGTCTTACCAAAGCGCGCGAGACCGAAGAAACCGCGCGAGAAGCATTGCGCGAGCAAAGCCAGGAATACGGGCGCATTAAAGCAGAAGTCGAGGCCCTGGCCGCCCTTTTGGAAGCGGATAAGTCCGATGACTGGCCTCCCATAGTCGATGCGCTTAACGTCAAGGCTGGATATGAGACAGCCCTTGGTGCAGCTCTTGGCGATGACCTTTCTGCTTCATCTGACGCTGCAGCACCTGTGCATTGGGGGGATTTGCCTGACATAAAGGATTCACCCTCACTGCCTGAAGGTGCGGAGCCCTTGAGCCGTTGGGTTAAAGGGCCAAAAGCACTCAGCCGGCGCATGGCTCAAATCGGCGTCGTTTCCGACCAGTCTAAAGCAGCGGAGCTTCAGCCCCTCTTGAAAACAGGGCAGCGGTTGATCACCCGCGATGGTGGGCTCTGGCGATGGGATGGCTTTACCGCTGGGGCAGGCGCACCGACGGCAGAAGCCCTTCGCCTCGAACAGCGCAACCGCTTAGCAGAGCTCCGCAAAATCCTGGAAGGCATGTCGGAGGCGCACACCAAGGCTGAAGAAGCACACGCCAAAGCCAAAAGCGAAGCGGACGAAGCTCAAAGCAGCGAACGGACGGCACGCGAGAAGGTCAACAGGGCTTACGGTGAGCTAGACCACGCGCGGCGCAAGCTGAGCGAAGAAATTCAGAAGGTCTCGGCCCTCAACAGCCGAATTGCCGGTCTTGAGGAAAGCGTGCAAAGGCTAAGCGATGACCTTGGGGAGAGCGAGCAAGCCCTTGGCGCAGCCCAAGGCGAATGGAACGCCCTTCCCCCTCTCGAAGAGGCAAAGCGTACCTTGCAAATGCTTCGCGAGGAGCTGCAGCGCAAACGCACAACCCTTAGCGCCAATCAAGAACGCCTTTCCGGCCTTGAACGCGAAGCACTCAACCGCGGCCAGCGCCTTCTTTCGATTGGAGCCGAGGCGGGCTCATGGGCAAAACGGGCAGGAGAGGCCGAACAGCACCTTGAGGAACTTGGTGCGCGCGAAAAGACAGTCAGTGAGGAACTGGCACTCCTGGAGAGCGTGCCCGGGGAGATCGGCGAAAAGCGCGAAAAGCTGGCAGAGCTAATTGAAGAGGCAGAGGCGAAGCGCAAAACGGCTGCTGATGAACTGGCCGAAGCGGAAAATCTTCAAGCCGAGGCCGACCGCGCCTATAAAGTCGTCGAAACTGCTGTCCAATCAGCACGTGAAGACCGGGTGCGCGCCCAGGCCCAAGTCGAGCATGCCTGCGAAAACGTCGAGCAGCTCAACCATCGCATCATGGAAAAGCTGGATTGCGTGGCTGATACAGTTTTGGAATCGGCTGGAATCGAGCCTGGAGAAGAGCTGCCAGCGCGCGATGACGCCGAGATTAAGCTCGCCAAACTCGTCCGCGAACGTGAAAACATTGGCCCTGTCAACCTGCGTGCGGAGATCGAGGCGCAGGAGCTGGATGAACAGATCGTTGGCTTGCAAGATGAAAGGCGCGATCTCGTCTCCGCAATTGCCAGGCTTCGCCAGGGAATTGGCAGCTTGAACCGGGAAGGCCGGGAAAGGCTGCTGGCTGCCTTTGAGGCTGTGAACGCGCATTTCACAGAGCTGTTCGTACGGCTTTTCGGCGGGGGCCGGGCCCATCTGAGTTTGACCGAATCCGATGATCCGCTGGAGGCGGGCCTTGAGATCATGGCAAGCCCCCCGGGCAAGCGCCTTCAGGTCATGTCGCTTCTTTCAGGCGGTGAGCAGGCCTTGACGGCTTTGGCGCTCCTTTTCGCGGTCTTCCTGACGAACCCAGCCCCAATTTGCGTTCTGGACGAAGTTGATGCACCGCTCGATGACGCCAACGTCGACCGGCTGTGCACTTTGCTGGATGAGATGGTCGCAACGACCTCAACCCGTTTCTTGATGATTACCCATCACCGCATGACCATGGCGCGTGCCGATCGCCTCTTTGGCGTGACCATGGCCGAACGCGGTGTCAGCCAGCTCGTTTCCGTCGATTATGCCGCAGCGGCAAAGCTACGCGAGACCGCCTAGCGCCTTAGCACCGGGCGCCATTGTAAATCTATGGTAATTCGAGTGATTCTGGGACCTCGCAGCGCCTTGACACGCCCTTCTCTCTCTCATAGTGTGCGCGCGACTTTGCAGGCCCGAGTTAGGGACGGCGGAGGGGGCTAACCCCGGGGGCGAGGGAATTTGGAGAGATGACCGAAAATGGGCCTCCAGATTCGCTAGAAGACTTGGATGAGCGCATCCGTGAAGCCGAAATACGGCGAAACGGAAAACGTGGCCAGGATGACGCGCTCGAGCGGGGAAAAGGTCTCACGCTGGCACTTCGAATTGGGACTGATTTAGTAGCAGCGCTGATTGTTGGCGTTGCAATTGGTATCGGTCTAGATTATTGGCTCGGCACCAAGCCTTGGTTTTTGGTAGCATTCTTTTTATTGGGTGCTGCTGCAGGGATGTTAAACGTCTTTCGGACGATGAGCGGTTTTGGATACGCCGCCGGGTACCGGAAGGAAGGGCGAAAAGACGCGCGGGGAACGCGCGGCAAACGGAACGGATAACGAGCATGGCTGAGGCTCACAGTCCTCTCGAGCAATTTAAGATTAAACCGCTGTTGGACTTCGAGATCGGCGGAATTGATCTCTCCTTCACGAATTCATCGCTCTTCATGGTGGCGACCGTCGTGTTGATTACGGGATTTCTTGTTCTCGGCATGCGGCGTGGCGCAATGGTACCTGGGCGCTGGCAGTCGGCGGCTGAACTTTCCTATGAATTCATCGCAGGCCTGATCAAAGACACCGTGGGGTCCGAAGGGCGTAAGTACTTCCCCATTATCTTCACGCTCTTCATGTTCGTGTTGATCGGCAATTTGCTGGGGATGGTGCCTTACAGCTTTACCTTCACAAGCCATATCATCGTCACCTTCGCGCTGGCCGCGGTGGTCTTTATCGGTGTAACGATTCTTGGCTTTGTAAAGCACGGTATTCGTTTCTTCAGCTTCTTCGTGCCGCCGGGCGCGCCGGTGGCCCTTTGGCCGCTGCTGATCCCGATCGAGATTATCTCCTACCTTTCGCGCCCGATTAGCCTGTCTGTGCGGCTTTTCGCCAACATGCTAGCAGGGCATACGCTCTTGAAGGTGATCGCCGGCTTTGTCGCTGTGCTTGGCGTCTTCGGCGTTTTGCCCTGGGTTATGGTCGTGGCGTTAACGGGTCTTGAAGTCCTAATTGCTTTCCTGCAGGCCTATGTCTTTGCGATTTTGACCTGCCTTTACATCAACGATGCGCTCCACTTGCACTAGGCCTTTGGCATGGTGAGGAACGTAAAACTTATCAACCTTCTTAGTTAATCAAGGGAACTTGGAAAATGGAAACTGAGGCCGCGAAAGTCATCGGTGCAGGTTTGGCCGTTATCGGCGTGATCGGATCGGGTATTGGTATCGGCAATATCTTTTCTTCCTTCATCCTTGCTGTCGGTCGTAACCCAGCTGCGCGTGGTGAAGTCTTCACCATGACGATGTTGGGCTTCGCGCTCGTGGAAGCCATCGCGCTCTTTGCGCTGGTTATCGCGCTTATTATCCTCTTCGGTTAATGGTCTCAGGCGCCACCATCAAGCGGCGCCTAAAGTCCACTGGGGGGTGACATGCCTCAACTAGATTTCGCAACAT
>CAXMNO010000048.1:0-10037 GCA_964194655.1 uncultured Acidimicrobiia bacterium | reverse complement strand
GCCCGGCGTCAGCGGCGCCCACTGTTCCTTGGGCTTATAAAGTGCTTTTGCGGGAAACATCTTAACGGAAACGCCAACATCAGCTGCGGCAAGCTCATCCGCAATGATCTGCACCATTTCGTGGCGCACGTCCTTCGTGCTCCACTGATGCGAGGCCTTCAATTCAACATCAGCTGCCCATGCACTGCCTGCGAGAAGAGCTGTTATGCCTACGGCTGCAGAGAGACCGAGCGCTCTATTCACTACGTCCATGTTCCTTTCCTCCCAGAGAAGAATTGCGGTTTACCCACATTTTTCTAGCAACCGGAGACTATGTATAATTTCCTAACATGTCAAAATCGCAGTGTGTTCGTCCGCTCCTTTACCGTCACCGCAATGTGATTGGCGTAACAAGGCGCACTCCCTTTCCATAGGAACTGGCAGTACCGAACTTCTGCGGAAGGATTTCTAAGTGCCACTTCAAAACCGGGTCACGCCATATGGTGAAATCATTGCGCATCCGGCGCGGGGAACCTTCACCGGCAATCGGGGCTGTCTCAGCGATGAAGCAGGCGAGCTTGCCCGCAGGCGCTGGCGCCTAAAGGCCTGGATTACCTGCCAGCTTAGCTATAAGGGCTGGTGGCGCCCGGTGATGCAGCCTGGCGTTTGGACCGAGCTTTTCTTCCTAGATGAGGCAACGGCCTTAGCAGCAGGTCACCGCCCCTGTGCCCTTTGCAGGCGCGAAAATTATGATCGTTACCGCAAAGCCTGGATGCGTGCGGCGGGGCTGAATTCGCCCCTGCGAGCAACCGAAATGGATGGTCTGCTTCATCAAGAACGTACTAATCGCAATCGCGGCAAGGTCACTTTTCGTGCGCGGCTTAGCGATCTCCCTGCGGGAACCATGGTGATCGCACCTGCACCGGGCTCGACCAGAGCCGCCAAAAGGGCCGCCTTAATCTACGAAGCCCGACTGCTGGAATGGTCGCCCGGCGGTTACACCCGGTCTTCAGCGCTCAAAGACACTGAAGTGGAGGTGTTAACCCCCAAATCAAGCGTCATGGTCCTTGCCGCCGGATATAATCCCCTTATTCATGAGAGCGCTGACGGTCTTCTGATTGACTTGCCAGCTTTCCGATTGAACAGTAATGCCCCTCGCCGGTGACAGGTCGCAAGGCTAAACTAATCCTTAGAATATTCGGGACTCAGCTTATTCGGACCAAGGTGCGGCACGCGAATTGGGTGGGAAGAATGCGGATACGAACGAAAGATCTTCTCGTGCCGTTCTATCTTGCGGCACTAAGTCTGGTTGTTTGCCTCGTCCCTCGCCGGTATTGGCCGAGCGTTTCTCGCAAATGCGGGTCAATAGTCGCTGCCTTACGTCACAGTTTTACGCGCCGGAACGTTTCCCGCATCCAAACTGTCCTGGCAGACCATCACATTCCAGCCACCGCTAGGGAGATCGAAATTGAGCGAGTCTCGCAAGAATGCCATGACCGCCTGTTGATTCTCGGGCAATACCGCTACCCTGGATGGCGACCGCCCTTGAGGCTTCGAGGTGCCGAGCATCTGAAATCCGCGCTTACGCAAGGTTCCGGCGCCGTCTTATGGATACATGACTGCGCGGGTAGCAGGCTTTTGGCGAAGATGGCGCTTTATGAAGCGGGGTTTTACGTTTCGCATTTAAGCCGCCCAACTCATGGCTTTATCGAAACAGAATTCGGCGCACGGTTTATAAACCGCTATTGGACGCGCATTGAAGATCGTTACCTCGGCGAGCGTCTCATGCTTTATCCGGGAAATCATCGACCCGCTCTAGATGCGATGAGCCAACGCTTGCAAGACAAACAGCTTGTTTCTACCACCGTCGGCCCTTCAGCCAAGCGTGCTTTGGAACTCCCATTTTTTTCGGTCCATATCAAAATACCGACTGCCCCAATAGCCTTGGCGCAAAAATTCAGCGCCGATCTGTTGCCGGTCTTTACCAAAAGAAGCGACGGCGGTGGCTTTGAAGTCATTATTGACCCTCCAATCTGGAGCGCGCACACAGACCTAGCCGATCAATCCATAGAGAAAACCGCAAAGCTTCTCACTGTAGACCTTATAGACTTCGTCGCGCACCACCCGGGCCAGTGGCGAGGCTGGTCGGGGTTGAAATATAAATAGCCACATAGGGCCGGTGGCTTTGGATTTTAGAGAAGACGCCTTCACCCAGACTTTCTCAGACCATATTTGCACTGCGAGCTAATTTTCGGTACGAACCCGGTTCACCTTTGGCGAATGATTGTGGTAGGGTTTTTACCCACTTAAGATTGTCGATCTGAATATTTCAATTCGGAATTTTACATTCGTGCGTTCTCACGCCCGTAGGTGCTTTGGGCACACATATGGAAAGCGAGACCGCCATGCGAAATTTCTTTGCGTTTTTCCTGATAATTCCCCTTTTCGCCCTCGCAAACACAGCGACGGCAACCGAAGTCGACGACTTTATCGTCGATACAGCCGACGACCTGGCTACGCTCTGTGCGACGCCCGCTGAAGATCCGATGCATCAACAAGCGCTCCACTTCTGTCACGGCTATCTGGTGGGAGCTTATCACTACCATGTAAAATCGACGAGCGGTGTGGAGGGGGCCAATTTCGTCTGCGTGCCGGATCCGGCCCCCAGCCGCGAACAGGTGATCTCAGAATTCGTTGCCTGGCTGGAGACCAATCCAGCCAAATTGAACGAGGATGCGGTTGACGCCCTTTTTGAGTGGGCCGCCGGGCGTTTTCCTTGCTGAAACGCATCGAAAGGGAGACCAGATAAATGACGAGAATTCTCCGAATTACCGTAACTTCTGCCCTCGTGGCCAGTTTCTTACTCCTCTCGGGATGTGATGAGACCGGTAAGAGCACGCTCGCTGGTGGCGCCATTGGTGCCGGTGCTGGTGCTGGCATTGGCGCACTGGCAGGCAATGCAGCGCTCGGTGCTGGGATTGGTGGCGCGATAGGTCTTTTAGGTGGCTGGCTTCACCAGCGGAATAAAGAATAGACCTGGAGAGCGAGCGGCAAGCAACACCTCGCAGGCTGTGGTCGCCCTGACCGGCGAAGCCTTACAAGTTCTCAGTAACCGGAAATAACGCGAACTCTCCCACCTCCGCAAAGCTGAAAAGTCACTGCGGATGAACTTTAATCGACGCTGCCTTTAATCTAACTCAGCTGCAGTACGGTCGGACCTTCGGAAACACTAGGCGGATCAACGTTGAGATCAGAAGCATTCTCCGCGATCCAGTTACGTGCAAGGCGGAGACTCTCATCCGTGCCGGCCTTATCCCGGCAAACGGTCACGGAAGCAACGCCGTCATCGGTTCGAATGAGCGTATAGGCGACAAAGCCGGGGACGGCCCTTATAAGGCTTTCCACCTCTGCTTTGCGATCTTCTAACAGGCTAAAGAGATCCCTTGCGCCTGAACCGGAATAACTTCTTATGGTAGCATGCATTACAACCTCCCTAGAATCGAAAGGTTCTGTGATGGGCGAATTGAGCTACGCCAACTGGCATAGCTCGCTTCGCGGGGGATTGCAGTATAGCAAACTTCGCAACATGCTGCGCCTAATTTTAGAGGTCAAGCCGCACTAGCCTCCGATTTAGTCCAGGTGAAGGGCTTAAAGGCGTCATCCACAGGTGTGTTCACCATGTGGTTGGTGTAGTTGGAGATAACCTTGTGCGCCATGACCGCAACGATCTCCAGCACTTGCTGATTTGTGAAGCCGGCGGCGAGGAAAGCGTCTAGTTCTTCAGGCGAGGTCCAGCCGCGCTTTTCCGTCATGGCGAGAGTGAATACGCGAAGTGCCTCCAGCTTCGGGTCCGCATAGGAACCAACCCGGCGTGCCGTCTCAATCACCTCTTCGGATATCTTCTCGCCCTTGGCTACAAGAGTGTGTGCCGCCATGCAATAGTGACAGTCGTGATAGGCGTTGATCGTGAACCAAACAACATGGCGCTCATCCGGGGTCAAGCTTGAGCGCATGACCAAATTCGCCAGCGCATCATAGGCCTCCACCGCGATGGGGGCTTCGGCAAGGATACCATAAAGATTGGGGATCATCCCAAAGCGCTGCTCTACGGATTGAAGGGTCTCTTTGCTCCCCTCGGGGGCTGTCTCAACGTTGTGGATGGTGAATTTCGTCATGGGAATATCTCCTCGTCACACAAGTCATCGTTAGGGCGGTCATTCTTTGACCAATCAGTCACTATTTCAGCAAAAAAACTACGCGCTATCCAAAACGGCGAGCGCACCATCCGCGATACCGCAGGGAACTTCCTTCGTCTCCATCACGCGACCAATCAGGGTTAGACCTTGGTGGGTGCTCATGAATAGTCTTGCGAGGTTTCGAACATCAGTTGTGGGCTTCAACTCACCCTCAGCCTGTGCTCTAGCAAACGCGCTATAGAAGGCGTTTTCCACATGGCGCATGTGATTGCGCAATAACTCGGCCATTTCTTTATCGTCCGTCCGGCACTGCGCCATACTTACGCCAAACAGGCACCCAGCGCTCATGGGTTCGGAGTTCTTCTCCGCAATCTCTCTCACAACCGCGCGCACATTCTCCAGCGCCGGTCGGCCCGGGTCGTTCAGTTTGCGATGAATCTCACCTGCGACGTTCTGCGAATAGAGCTGAAGCGCCTCGATATAAAGCGCCCTTTTGCTACCAAAGGTATCATAGAGGCTCTTGCGGCCGATCTCCATCGCCTCCAGAAGCTCGCTCAAACCAGTCGCGGCGTACCCCTTGGACCAAAAGAGATGCATCGCCTTTTCAAGCGCCACATCTGGGTCGAATTGCTTATCGGGTCCGCGTGTCATAAGCCTAAGATAGGATACTTAAACCGATCAGTCAATGTTTCTTTCGCAAAATAATACTAACTCTTTCTATTATCTGCATTCCGATACTCTAGCCTGTGCTCTCGAATTCGCGGTTTATGCGCCTGTAATCGGCTTGCGAGTGATCCGCCACGCCGGTCAAGAATAGGTCCTTGGCGAGAGCTTTAAACTTTGGATCACGGAAAGCACCGAGCAATGCCGATCGTAATTTTTCGATCTGTTCATCGGGGAGAGATGCGCGTGTAACAAATGGCGGCGCGGGCGCTGAATATGTCAGGCCAAGCACCCGCGTATCGGCGAGCGCACTTGGGCGATATCGTTGTAAGAGTGCAAAAACCACACAATCGATTGCGGCCACATCGGCTTGCTTGCTTCGGATCATATCTAAGCTCGCGACATGACTGCCGCTGGCAATGATCCTAGAGAAAAAGCGCTTGTGAGGCTGCTGCGATGCGACCAGCCCAAATAAGCTATGCGCGCCTGACTGGGAATCAGGCCCATTGATCACAGCCACACACCCCGGCATATCCAGTACATCATAATGCGGTGAGTTTTCTGGTACGATCACCACACTTGCATAGTCGCTGTCACAGCAGCCCGGTGCCGCGTAGATGGGCGTGCCCAAAACACATAACTCTCGCCTATAGCGATGAACGACGTCGTGCCCACAGCATTGGCTGAACAGCAGATTAGGGTCGGACCACAGATCACGTACTGGCCGATCGTGAACCAGGACCCCAGGGACATCGCCAAGCCCAGCCATTCGGCAATGCTCAGCTATACCGCTCCACAACCCGTCCGTCATTTTTCTAATTTCTGGTAAATCGTACATCGGTAGTGATGCAACCCAGCCTAGCATTCATCCCTCTCCACACGTAGTTTTGAAAATATTGAAAATTTCTAGTCTTTTAGATAATCCAGAAGAAATGTTTCAAAAAAATTACGACACTTCGATTAAATATATCACAACCTTAAAGTTATTTACAGAGACGATTTAGTTTTGAAAACGGCACTTGATTCCATACAACCGTGCCTCAAGGTCCAAATTTTCCCTAAGCCTCGCTCCAAACCGCGAGTTCGTATCCGTCGGGATCGGTGAATTGGAAGCGTCGACCGCCGGGAAAGTTGAAAATTGATTTAACGATCCTGCCTCCGGCAGCTTCAATTCGGTCCGAAGCACCTTCCAAATTTTCTTCATAGAGAACCACCAGCGGACCACCAGGCGTCACTGGACCGTTTGCATTGAACCCACCTTTCATCCTGCCATCTGTAAACTCGCAATAGTCTGGGCCGTAATCGGTAAAGCTCCAGTCAAATGCTTGCCCGTAAAAGAGCTTTGATCGGGCAATATCAGCAACATTGAACTCGATGTAGTCGATACAGCGATCTTGCTGCGAAATTTCCCCGGCCATAGCTTCTCCCCATTTCGGTCAAATTACTCGGAGTAACGGTATGGCTTTTTTTGGGGATGTTTACAACGGCTCTGCTCAGGGGATGTTACTTTTCTTCTCCATAAAGCGAAATTGCTCTAGAATTAGCTCATGGGAAAAGGTGTGTGCTCGGTGCTTGTGGTTTTGCCCTGAAGTTTTCAGGAGTATCCGAATGACGGACGATGATAAGGTTTTCGCAGGCTCAATTCCTGAGATCTATGACCGCTATTTGGTTCCGCTGATTTTTGAATCATTTGCCGAGGATTTGGCGGATCGGGTTGCGGCACTCGTGCCCAAAACCCTGTTGGAGATTGCAGCAGGCAGCGGCGTGGTCACCAGAGCCTTGGCAGCCAGGCTGCCTGAAAGTACCTCCCTCACCATCACGGATTTGAACCAGCCGATGCTCGATCAAGCAAGGCTCCGACAAGGGCTCGATGATCGGATCACTTGGCAACAAGCCGATGCTTTGAATCTTCCTTTTGAAGCGGGGTCATTCGATACCGTCTGCTGTCAATTCGGCGTTATGTTCTTTCCCGATAGGATCGCTGGTTACCGTGAAGTAAGGCGCGTGCTAAAGCCGGGTGGCAGTTTTCTATTCAACGTTTGGGACCGGATTGAAGAAAACGCCTTTGCACGACTAGTAACAGAGGTCGCCGCATCGATATTCCCCGATGGCCCTCCTCAATTTCTCGCCCGAACGCCCTACGGCTACCATGATGCCGAGTTGGTCCACCAAGAGCTTCAGAAGGCCGGGTTCTCGCAAATCTTCATGGAGACACTCGAACGTATCAGCGCTGCCCCCTCGCCACGTCATCCCGCTGTTGCCTACTGCCAAGGAACGCCTTTACGCAACGAAATCGAGGCTCGCGATGCCTCTTTACTGGATTATGTCACCGAAAAAGCCAGCGAAGCTATCGCGGAACATTATGGCGAGGGCCGGATCGAGGCGAAAATACAAGGCCATGTTATCTTAGCGACCCCTTAAGTGCGGGCTAATTGCGGTTTCATAAATTTCATGGTTTGAATTCCAAGCGGTGGGCACTAAAGCACTTTCAGAAAAAGTGTGTGCGGTTTTGCACCCGGAAAGTGCGTAACAATAAGACCCTAGAGCACTTTCAGCAAAAGTGTGTGCGGATTTGCGCCCGGAAAGTGCGTAATAGTATGAGCTAGAGCGATTTTCATGATCGAAAGATTATTAAAAGTGCTCTAGTGTCTCCGACTCATGATCGCGTTCGAGTTAGGGTTAGAGTTTCATATGTCGGAAATTATCTTCCACCACTATCCTCCCTCCCCGGTATCCGAAAAAATCCGAAAGGGGTTTGGTCTAAAAGGCCTGACCTGGCGCTCGGTCGAGGAGAATCGCCTCCCCGATCGGCCCGAGCTTTTTGCCATGACAGGTGGCTACAGGCGTATTCCCGTCATGCAGATCGGCGCCGATATCTACTGCGACACGCAGTGCATTTTCCGCGAACTTGAGCGTAGAGCCCCAGAGCCGACATTCTTTCCAAACCAAGGTGCGGGCTTGCCATTTGCCATTTCACGTTGGACGGACGGTCCGCTCTTTTCCGATGCTTTCCGCGTGGTGCTCGCGCCGGTCGAGGAAGATCTTCCAGCCGATTTTGTGGCTGATAGGGTGCGCCTCTACCTCGGCCCCGACGGCGATCTTGCCAAAGAGCGCGCGGACCTTCCCCACACGCTAGCTCAACTTCGCGCCCAACTTGGTTGGCTGGAAACACGGTTAGAAACGGGGCGCTCTTACATGTTGGGCGAGGCACCCGGCATGCCCGATTTGCTGGCTTGGTTTATCTATTGGTTTCTTGCCGAACGCTATGTCGAGGCTGAAAAGCTTCTCGCGGAATTCACCATGCTGAATGCCTGGGCGGATCGCATGAGGGCCCTTGGCTATGGCACCTCATCAGCCATGACACCGGCTGAAGCTCTTGCTATTGCGAAGGATTCCACCCTCCTTACCGAAGAACAATCCGATGCTCACGACCCGCAAGGCCTTAAACCCGGCATGAAGGTTTCGATTACGCCCACGATCGATAGCGGGGAAACTGCCATAGAAGGCCTGGTACGCGCGGTAAACCGCGACACCATCGCGCTGACCATCGAAAACCCCTTGTGTGGCGAGGTCGCTGTGCACTTCCCGCGCGTCGGCAATCGCGTGAGCATCTTATAGCGGATTATTAATCGGGCAGCGGCGGCGGCGTGAATTCTTTCCAGACGCCGCTCATGATGTAGTCCGACATCTCAGCCTCGCCACTGCGCTCTGCCTCTTTGTAGGCTTTCGTTGTTGAGGGTGGCGTCACCCGATCGGGAAAGACAGCTTCGCGCAAAATGACGTCGTCCTTGGTCACGTTCCAGACCATAAGGTCGGTGGCGAAGGTCAAGGGTCCATCATAGGTCTCACGCACGGCTTCAAGCATTTGCTGGTACTGTTCAGGCATCAAGATGGAGTGATAGGCCACCGCCATTCGCGGCTTGATTACAGACATCACCTTGCCAAATCCCTGGGGCGGCGTGTGGATATAAGAGGACACGTAAGTTGCTTGACGCATGTCCCAATCGTTATAGGCAGCCAACCCTTCTGGTGTATAGAAGCACTCGTGGATCACAAAGTCGGCGCCCTTGGCATATTCCATGAACCACTTGTTGGGCCGGGTATCGCCACCGAAAACGAAGGAAAGCCCGTTCCACTCCATCCGGTAGCTGACAGAGCCATCAAGCGAATGAATGGCCGGCCAGGCTGAGATCTTCACGCCGTTTTCGTCATAGACCACCTGGTTTACTTGGCGGTAGTCGAACTCGTGCGCAATAACTTTGCCGCCCGCATCAGGTAACGCGCCCGTCCGCCCTTTCAAGTCCCAAGCAAGTGCCTTCAGCAAGCCTTCGATCGCTGCCTTCGTGCCGAGTTTTGGCTCCGATCCCGAGGGTCCATAGACATGCAGCGGCGTATAGCGTCCGCTCAACCATCCACCCACGATCAGGGCATCCAGATCCCCGAAATGGTCGGAATGCAGATGGCTCAAAAAGACCTTATCGAGCTTTGAAAAGTCCGGACGTAGCCCGAACACATTCTCCATCGAGCCTGTGCCCAAATCGAAGATAAAGGCATCGCCGTTGCCGAGCTCCACCATCCAAGCCGTTGACTTTTGCGCGCGCGTGAGCGGTGTCGGCATACCCGTGCCAAGCGCTATGACGCGCATTTCGTCGGCTGCAAGTTCTTCTGTATTGGGGAAGTAGGAAGAGCGCTTTGCTGCCGCGCTTTCTTGCGCAAGCGCCGGTGATTCCAGAAGCGCAATACCGCCGCCCAATTCTCTATCAAGATGCCCTAAAGTGAAGATTGAAAACACCGCCGCACTCACAAAAACAGCCGCAAGCACTGTCACTCTACGTGATGACTTGGTGTTCATCCGACCCTCCCGTTAGGCACTCTCCTCTTTACTTCGAGCGATATTGATTGTGTTAGATATAGCTTATAGACAATCGGTGATAGTGTCGAAAACTGGCAACATAAACCGCACGCCCCGTTGGCTTAAGAAGCAACCTCACGCGCCAAAAGGGCTGGGTTCCAGTAGCAAATCGTGACGTTCGCGCGAAGGCCAGCTTTGGTGGCCGGGTCCGCATCCAGCAGGGCTTGCGCGTCCTCGCGCGTTTCAACGTCCAAGATCAACAAGCTGCCTTTGGGCGTCTCGCCATCGTCGGAGCGCAAGCTCCCCGCCGCCAAGATCCGGTCTTTTATGGAAAGCTCATACTGCCA
>CAXMNO010000047.1:0-2549 GCA_964194655.1 uncultured Acidimicrobiia bacterium | reverse complement strand
AAGGGGCTGAGTTCGTCTGAAATCAAAACTTTTGGCATCATAGGTTTCCTTAAACAGAGCACATTATTTCAAGCTGGGCCCATATCTTCTTTCACTGCGAGATAAGCCCAGTCGAGCCACGGGAGAAGCGCTTCCATCGCTTCCAACTCAACAGTAGCTCCCCCCCAAATCCGAAGGCCAGGCGGCGCATCGCGGTGGGTATTGATGTCGTAAGCAACACCTTCACGCTCGAGGCGCCCTGCAATCGCTTTAGGCACCGCTGCTTGGCCGTCGAGGTCCAATTTCTCGAACCAAGGATCAACGATGTTTAGGCAGATCGAGGTGGTGGAGCGAACATCCGGGTCCGTCGCTAGGAAAGCACACCAATCGCTCCCCGCCACCCAATCGGCAAGCGCCTTGAAATTCGCCTCGCTCCGCGCAATCAAACCTGGAAGGCCGCCGATCTCTCCGGCCCAAGAAAGGCCGTCGAGGGCATCTTCAACCGCCAGCATAGAGGGTGTGTTGATAGTCGCGCCCTCAAAAATTGCCGGATCGACTTTGCCTTTTTTCACGAGCCGGAAGATCTTCGGCAGAGGCCAGGGTGGGGTATAGCTCTCCAAACGTTCGACCGCGCGGGGACTTAAGGCCAGCATGCCGTGCGCTGCCTCCCCGCCCAGCACTTTCTGCCAGGACCAGGTAACAACGTCGAGCTTCGGCCAGGGCAGATCCATCGCGAAAGCAGCCGAGGTCGCATCGCAAATCGTGAGGCCATCGCGATCATCCGCGATCCAGTCACCATTCGGCACTCGAACCCCGGACGTCGTGCCATTCCAGGTAAAGACCACATCGCGCGCCGCATCGACTGTGGAAAGATCGGGAAGCTCGCCATAAGGTGCCTCCAACAAGCGGACGTCATCTAATCGCAACTGCTGTTTGACATCCGTCACCCAGCCCTTGCCAAAAGATTCCCAGGCCAGCATGTCGACGCCGCGCGCGCCCAGCAAGTTCCAGAGTGCCAACTCCACAGCACCGGTGTCAGAAGCCGGCACGATCGCTAGGAGGTAATCCTCCGGCATTTGGAGAACGGCCTTCGACTTCTCGATAACCGCTGCAAGCTTCGCTTTCCCGGCGGCCGCACGGTGCGAGCGCCCAAGAAAAGCGCCTTCAAGTTTTTCAAGCGACCAGCCCGGCCGCTTCGCACAGGGGCCGGAGGAAAAGCAAGGATTACTGGGCCGAATCGCAGGCGCTGCGCCGGACATGGGGATCCTCCTCGAAACGAACAGGTTTGCTGAGCTAGGCGATAATTGGAACGAGGAAACCTTAACCCCGTAAGGCAGGGCGTCAAGAATATATTGCAGTGCAGCATAACAAAAATCAGCTAGTCACCGCGCTTTTGAAACAAGTGTAGGATCTCAAAAGTCATCACGACCTCGCCACGCTGATTGAAGACTTCATAAGTAAGGGTCGCCAACCCGCGATCCGGTTTCGACTGGGAAGCGCGCGCGGAAAGCACCTCCGCCTCAACACGAAGTGTATCGCCCGGACGCACAGGCTTTAGCCAACGCAGCTTATCCATTCCCGGCGAGCCCATGGAGCAGGCGTTTATGACCTTCTCCTGATAGAAAAGACGGAAAGCCACTAACAGCGTCTGAAAGCCCGATGCGATCAGTCCTTCGTAAGGACCCTCGCGCGCGGCTTCCAGATCCACATGAAAGGGCTGCGGATCATAAGTGAAGGCAAAGTCGAGGATTTGCGCCTCACTCAAGGTCATGCCCTTGGTCTTAAAGCGCCGTCCGACTGCAAAATCTTCGAAATAGAGATCGCCCACGGCAGCCTTACCTTTCCATTATTCCATTCACTGGAATTATCACTTTCAAAACCCGCCTATTATTTACACATGCAAAAAAGACTACGTTCATCAAAGACGCGAGAGCAGCCGATCCCAGCACGGTTAAGCGTCCACCCGATTATCATTTCATAAGGATAGTGACTATGCCCAGCGATAAGACCTCAGCCAAGCCTGTTACCTCAGGTGCTCACCACATCGGCCTCACGGTGCGTGATCTGGAAAAGACGCGCCGCTTCTTCCTCGATACCCTCAGCTTTGAACTGGTCGGGGAAGTTCCGGACTATCCAGCCGCCTTTGTCAGTGATGGGACGACGATGATCGCCCTTTGGCAAGCGAATGACCCGGCAACGGCCACATCCTTCGACAGAAAGAATGTGATCGGCCTCCATCATTTGGCCTTGAATGTCGATGGTAACGACATAGACGCTCTTCATGAGCAACTGCGTTCTACAGAAGACGTCACCATCGAATTCGCCCCCGAACCACTGGGTGAAAGCGGCCTTAGACACATGATGTGCACGATCCCCAGTGGAATTCGTATGGAGTTCATTGCTTCAGCAGGTTAAGAAAAGAACCAGCTTTTAGGAGTCGAAGTGATGAACGAGCAAAGCACCAATGCAACCCCTTCCCCCTTTCACTCCGGTGAGGCCATGGTTCAAGAGCGCGTCGGCGTGCGTGAACGCATGGAGATGGTCGGAAAGCGGAACATTCGTGATTACAT
>CAXMNO010000046.1:0-2738 GCA_964194655.1 uncultured Acidimicrobiia bacterium | reverse complement strand
AACATATTGCCGGGATGCTGGTCACCGTGAAAAAAACCATCGCGAAACACCTGCTTAAAGAATATCTCTGCCGCGTTTTGTAGAACGGCCTCTAAATTGTGCCCTGCGGATAGCAGGGCTTCGCGATCATCCATGGGGATGCCGCTCACCCGCTCCATCGTGAACACCCGCCTGGACGTCCAATCCCAATCGACCGCTGGTGTCTGGTAGCTCTGGTCGTCATAGAAGTTCTCGGCCAATTCGGCTGCGGCGGATGCCTCCATGCGCAGATCCATCTCAAGGCGCACTTGCTCTTCAAAAAGGGCGACGACCTCTCTCGGCTTGAAGCGCCTGAGTTTTGGTTGCGTTGCTTCTGCCACGTCGGCCAGCCAGGTGAAAAACTCCAGGTCGCGCTCAAAAGCACGCTCAATTCCTGGCCGTAACACCTTGACGGCCACTTCTTTGCCCTCGCGCGTTACCGCGAGATGGACTTGCGCGATGGAGGCGGCTGAAAGTGCATTTTCATCAAAGGAAGAGAAGATCTCACTTAAAGGTTTACCAAGTTCGGCCTCGACGGTCTCGCGCGCCTCTTTGCCACTAAACGCAGCTAACCGGTCCTGCAAGGCCGATAGATCGCTGGCAACCGCGCTACCCAATAAGTCCGCGCGGGTCGAGAGCACCTGGCCCAGCTTAATGAAGCTCGGTCCCAATTCGGTAAGGGCACGCGCGAGCTTTTCGCCTGGGCGGCCGGTGACTTTATGGCGGCGGAAAAGGCGAGTGACCCAATAGATCAAACCAGGTGCGAGGTCTATTTCCTGCAGCGGTGCGAGCGCATCGTGGCGCTGCAGGATAAAGGCTATACGCACCAGACGCCAAACGGAACGCAAAGTCCTTGTCATGACCTAGACGCGCCAGCCTGAGTGGATCGCGGCGATCCCGCCTGAAAGATTCTTGTAGCTCGTGACCTTGAAGCCAGCCGCCTCCATGCGCGCCTTCAATTCCTCTTGTGGTGGGAAGCGGCGAATCGACTCGACGAGGTAAGCATAAGCCTCGCGATCACCTGTGATGGCAGCCCCCATGGCAGGGAGGACGTTGAAGGAATAAAGATCATAAAGCTGATTGAATATCGGCAGTACGACGTGACTGAATTCAAGACAAAGAAAATGCCCGCCCGGCTTCAAGACACGGTGAGCTTCGCTGAGCGCCCGGTCGATGTCCGTTACATTACGCAAGCCGAACGCGATAGTGTAGGCGTCCCACGAACGCCGCCGAAACGGTAATTCTTGTGCATCCCCACACGCCCAATCGATTTCGTTGATGTAGCCACGATCGATCGCGCGGTCGCGGCCGACGACAAGCATCTCCGGCGTATAGTCGCAAACGGCAACACGTCCGGGCCGTTCCTCGCCTAGGCGTTCCAAGGTGCGAAAGGCGATATCACCGGTGCCACCAGCAACATCAAGGTGCCTTATACCAGCCCTGGGTGCGAGCCAATCGATGAGCGTCGCTTTCCAGAGCCGGTGGATGCCACCTGACATAAGGTCATTCATAAGGTCGTAGCGCCCAGCAACAGAGCTGAAGACGTCGCGAACTAAATGTGGCTTTTCTTCCAGCCCAACATCACGGAAACCGAAATGTGTCGTGCCGTGCGACGCTCCGTCGTCGGACTTAGCGCCTGAGGAAGGAGGCTGGTCCGCAGGGTTTGATATCTGGTCTTGTTCTTTCATCATGCTCCGCAGAAGATAACGGCCTAATGAGCCCTGTACCAGCCGAAGCTGCGGCATAGAGGCCGTAAAATTGATAAATTTTTGCCGCGCTAGGGATCAAGCGCTTTTAGCCATTTATCTCCGCGTAACTAAATGAGGAACGAAGATGCCTGAGTTGCCGGAGGTTGAAACTGTCGTGCGTGGTCTCCGGCCAAAACTTGAAGGCCGCACGCTCGTCTCTGTCGAACAGCGGGTCCCGGCGCTGCGGTTTCCGTTTCCAGACAAATTCAGCGAGCGCCTTACAGGGCGACGTGTCGAACGGATTACGCGGCGCGCCAAATATATACTAGCGCACCTAGATAGTGGAGAAGTGTTGCTTTGCCATCTTGGTATGTCGGGAAGAATGATCTTCCACGAAAAGGAAGCGCCTCCGCTCCTAAAGCACGATCACGTCATCTTTCGCACCGATGAAGGCCTTGAACTGCGGTTTAACGACACCAGGCGCTTTGGTTTGATGGATTTGGTCGATGAAGCTGGTTTGGAAAGCCATCGTCTCCTCAAAGATTTGGGGCCCGAGCCGCTTGGCAATGCCTTTTCCGGCCCGGTCCTTGCGGCTGCATTGAAAGGACGCCGCACACCGCTAAAGGCAGCCTTACTGGATCAGCGCGTTGTGGCTGGACTTGGAAACATTTATGTCAGCGAAGCCCTCTTCTTCGCTGGACTTTCACCCAGGCGTAAAGCTCACACCGTTGGACCGCGCCGTGCTGAGGCTCTTGCCGGTGCGATCAAAGACGTCCTGCAGCGCGCTATCGCAGCCGGTGGATCGAGTTTACGCGACTATGTCCAGGCAGATGGGGAGCTTGGGTACTTCCAGCATAGCTGGGCGGTCTATGGCCGTGAGGGAGAAGCTTGCCCGCGCTGCGATTGTGATTTGGCAAAAAGTCAGGGTATTCAGCGAGTCGTTCAGTCGGGCCGCTCCACTTTTTTCTGTGCCTCGCGCCAGCGCTGAGGTAGGAAGGTGGCTATGAAGCCTCAAAGCCTCCAGCGAATCTC
>CAXMNO010000045.1:0-2199 GCA_964194655.1 uncultured Acidimicrobiia bacterium | reverse complement strand
AGCCCTCCCAAAGCGTCATATTCATCTGCGTTTTTACATGTTCGAGCCGTAGATTTCTTATCCACTTCTCTTTTTGAGCTATTGCCGGCTGAACGATGCGAAACCTCTGCCCTTCAACAACGCTTTCTCCCAGCGCGGGTGCTGCCGACAAGCGCAACTCCCCACCCGCCCAAACGGCGAGCAACAGCATCTGCGGGATTAGAACCAACGCCCCTGTCGTTAGCGGTTTGCTTGCCGCGTCACGAAGGAGTGAGGGTACAGCTGCGGCAAGTACTGTTACTAGGGTGAGGGCCCACACACCCCCAAGCGCCGCTAACTGAAGCATCGCATCGGAAAAGCCCCAGACGGTGCCCAGGAAATTCCAGGGAAAGCCCGTGAAGAGCCAGGAGCGGACCCAGTCCGCAAACAACCAAGCGGCTGTAAAAAAGAAAATGCGCTGAAGCCCGGTGAGCCCACTTAAAGCGGTGAGATAAGTCACACCGGCGGTAAAGAGGGCCATGACGGCCGCCAATCCCGCTACTGCGAACGGCATTAAAACGGCGAATTTTTCCGCGTCGACCAGAAAAGAGGATCCGACCCAGTAGAGACCAGCCACCGAAAAGCCGAAACCGAAGAACCACCCAACGAGAGCCGCGCGAAAACGCCCACATCCATCAAGGAGCCAAAAGAAGACGGCAAAAGCGGGCCAGAGAAGGAATACCCAGTAGAGTGGCGGTAACGCGAGGCTTGCCATTACCCCGGCCCCGAATGCAAGGCCAAGCCGCCGCCACCCTGTCATCGCCGAGAGTGCCAACGCAAAACGCCCCGGCACTTGTAAAACACCGCACTTAGCCATCTTCACCTTCGGCGGCCACTCCACTTTCGCTACCGGGGCGCCCTGGCAAATTTCTGAGACGCAACCGTTTGATGCGACGTGGATCCGCCTCTAGAATTTCAAACACGATCCCGCTGGGTTTATGCTCGATTAACTCGCCCCGCCCTGGAATACGGCCCACCGTGTTGAAGATCAAGCCGCCCAGGGTATCGATATCTTCTTCTTGTTCGTCCTCTGTGAGGACGGCACCAACCTGTTTTTCAAACTCTTCAATCGTTGCGCGCGCATCCGCAAGCATGGTCCCATCGGGGCGCATACGCAGTTTTGGGCCCTCGAGCACATCATGCTCATCTTCAATTTCCCCAACAATTTCTTCAACCAAGTCCTCAATCGTGACCAGGCCATCAATTCCGCCGTACTCATCGACCACTAAGGCCATGTGGACGCGTTCAAGGCGCATTTGCAGGAGAAGATCTAAAACCCTCATCGCGGGCGCGACAACCTGTACTCTGCGGATAAGGTCTGCGAGGTCGAAAGGCTTGTTCGATCTGGAATGATCAATCACATCCTTGATATGGACCATCCCGACAACTTCATCGAGGGTTTCACGGTAGACGGGAAGGCGTGAATGGCCGGCAGAGCTCATGGTCTCGATTAATTCATCAGCCCCCGTGCCGAGTTCGACCGAAACAATATCCGCCCGCGGCACCATGACATCATAAGCCGTCAAGTGGCGCAAATTAAGGATATTGGCGAGCATGACCCGTTCGTCGTCGCCGATTGGCAATGAGGCTTCTTCGTCGCTGGTACTCTCTTCCAGCTCCTCGATAATTTCTTCGAAGGCCTCGCGAAGTTGGGAATCGCCATTGCGGCTTCCAAAGAGCCCGATCAAACGACGAAAAGCAGCCTTAAAGGGGGATTTGGCACCATTTTGCGCGCCTTGCCTTGCAGTTTTCCCATTGGATGCCGTGCCGCTCATAACCCACTCACCTCAAGACTTTCGCGGTAGGGATCACCAATCCCTAGGTCTGCGAGAATCTTTGTCTCCAGTGCCTCCATAGATTGGGCTTCGGCTTCTTGCTCATGGTTATAGCCTAAAAGGTGGAGAACGCCGTGAACAACCAAATGAGTTAAATGGTCTTCAATCTGCTTACCTTGCAAACGCGCCTCTTCAAAGGTCACGCCACTTGCCAGGATGACATCGCCCAAAAGGCAAGGCTGGTCTGCCGGAGCCAGCTGAAGTCCCTCTAGCGCATCATCGTTGGCAAAGGATAGAACGTTGGTAGGGCGATCCTTACCGCGATAGGTTCTGTTTAGCTCATGTACCGTCGCATCATCAGCCAATACGATACTCATTTCGAGATCGCGCCAAGCCAAAAGGGGCT
>CAXMNO010000044.1:0-7101 GCA_964194655.1 uncultured Acidimicrobiia bacterium | reverse complement strand
TTCATTCATGTAGCGCTTATTGTCCGGCCACAGTGTCATGCGCGCGCCTTCAGGGTGTGCACCACCGAGATATTTGCCGGTCAAAGCGCCTGCGGCAACCGGCGCATAGGAAAGAAGGCCACAGTCCTCGCGGATAGCGATCTCTGCCAGGCGCGTCTCGAAAGAGCGGTTAAGCAGGCTGTATGCATTCTGGATCGAGACGATGCGCGGCCCAAGGCCTGCTTCTGCGAGAGCGATCAGCTTCATGACGCCCCAGGGGTTTTCGTTCGAAACGCCGACCGCTCTCACTTTCCCTGCCTTTACGGCTTCAGCCAAACCCTCAAGCGTTTCCACAAAGTCGGTCATGTCTTCCGAGGCGTTGGGCTCGAAGGCCAGCTTGCCGAAGGTATTGGTCGCCCGGTCGGGCCAATGAAGCTGGTAAAGGTCGATATAGTCGGTCTTCAATCTTGCAAGGCTGGTATCGAGGGCCTCACGGATGTCCGCTGGGCGATGGCGCGTTTTGCCGCCGCGAATGTAGGGAAAGCCGCCGGGGCCTACGATCTTACTGGCGATGATGACCTTATCGCGTCCGCCGCGTGCCTCTAACCAATTCCCGATGATCTCTTCAGTACGGCCATAGGTCTCGGCCGATTGCTTGACCGGATACATTTCAGCTGTGTCGAAAAAATTGACGCCCTGGTCAAGCGCATAGTCCATCTGCTCGAAAGCCTCGATCTGGCTGTTTTGCACGCCCCAAGTCATGGTGCCGAGGCATAGCGAGCTGACCGAAATTCCGCTGCGGCCAAGTGGTCGGTATTGCATCAAGTATGCTCCTTGAGGATCGGTGGAATTGGCTTGGGCCTTAGATGGAGGGGGCCGCTTCAGCTAAAAGAGAAGAGTAAGCACGCCGGTATAGCCATAAAGCCGGTTATTGGAAATTTCACCGTTCGCAAAAAAGCCGGTGATTGGAATGTCGCCGAGCTGGGCGCGAATCTCCTGCATCTCCTCTCCATCGGGTCCAAAGAGATGCCGGCCGCGTGCGATACAGGAATAATAAAGCCCGGCGCGCGGCGCTGTCCCGGCGCGCGCGGTGATATCGCTCAGCATGCGCTTGAGGTCTTGTATGGCTGTTTCATTATCGCGCCGACAAAAGCTGACCGCCATGCCCGGCGTGACGACATCGCCGACTTGGATCCAGCCACGCATCTCATCTATACCAAGGAGGTTGCGAACCAAATAGTCGCCCGTATCGCTCGCCGCGATTGGGAAAGAGACATAGATATAGCCGCCAATACGCTTGATATCTCGCGCCAAAAGCTCGCCGATATCTTCCTTCAAAATCTCCACGGCTGGGCGGTCGTCGATTGTTTTGATGATAGTGCCCTCACCTGAGGTGACGCGCCTGACCGGCCCGATGGGGGAGCAGCCTTGCGTCAAGGCGGCAACGACGATCTGGTCGGAGGCAAAGAGCACACCGGAAAGGCCACCTTCAGTCATAGATCCTGCCACCTGCGGGCTTTCGCCGCGTGAAGATGTTAGGCCGCCGACGAGAAATGCCGATGTCGCTTCTGAGAGATCCTCGATGATTTCGGTCATGTCCTGGTTTCGCGGATCGCCGTGGACGACGCCTAGAGTTGGATGATTGCGGCCGATCCACTCCCCATGGTCGTTCTGGAATTTCTCCACAGAATCAACGACGGGGGAGAACAGACGGAACGTGTCCTCGGTCATCGAAGCAACCAGGCAAGAAACCGCTGGGCGATTATAGAATTCAACACCGTTGCCGACAATCCCGATGCCAATGGTGCCGACCCAATGCTCGATGCCGCTTCGTTCGCGAAGAAAGGTTAAAATCGACCCGAGGTCATCAGCGAGAACGTCGGTCGCATAGAGAAAGCCGAGGTTTGCGCCCTCAGGCAGATCTCCCAGCTCTTCAATGCAGGCCTTGGCAATGCGTGCCCAGTCCCCATCATTTCCTTCCGCCGCGGCGAAGGCTGCCTTAAAACGTCCCGCAGTTACCGAACCTCGTTCCATTTACATCCCCGGTGTCGCGCGCCCACATGGGCTTAAAGGCCTATGGCGCGCTTAGTTATTCTTTTTCTTCTCAGCCGCTTGGCGCAAAAGCTCTTCTGCAAACGGTGTGATCTTTTCAACGATCACCCGGACACCTTTGGCATTCGGGTGAATTCCATCGGCCTGGTTCAGCGAGGGCTCTAAGGCCACGCCCTCCAGGAAAAATGGATAGAGGCGCACTCTATGCGCTTCGGCCAGTGCCGGAAAGATCCCATCGAAGCTTTGCGCATATCTCGAGCCTAAATTTCTAGGCGCGCGCATTCCAGCAAGAAGTACGGGCAAGTTTTGTTCGCTCATCCGTTTCAAGATTTGATCGAGATTGGCCTTAGTCTGGCGAGGATCGATCCCACGCAGCGCGTCATTCGCGCCCAGTTCGAGTAAAACGGCATCGGGTAAATCGCTGAGGCTCCACTCCAATCTTGCGAGACCCGCAGCCGTCGTATCGCCTGAGTTTCCGGCGTTGATAACTTCCACATCCCAACCACGCGCGCGAAGAGCCTGCTCAAGCTGGACCGGAAAGGCTGCACCACCCTCCAGGCCATAGCCTTGGGTCAAGCTATCGCCGAAGGCGAGAAGGCGCAGTGGTGGGGTTGGCGTTTCACCCAGTGCAGGTAGGGGGATGAGAAGAGCCAGTAAAAGAGCGAGGCGTGGAAGGAGGTCCATAAGTAGGCGCATAAATGAAACGACCTCGTTCAAATTCCAACTTGATAGCATGGCGCAAAAACGCGACCGACCGGACAATACTGTGATGCAATATGGCGATCCTACAAGCAAAGACCAAGATGTAGGAATCTGAGGTTGGCATATGCCGTTGTATTTTGGATGTACGCCCGCCATATCTGGCCTTACGGTTCCCGCCATATCTGGCCTTACGGCCGAGGGCGCTCTTGAAAAACGAACCAAAGCGATAAGGGATTATGGGCGGGCCATGCCGCAAAGCGAAAACGCACCAAACATCGTTGCACTGAGGGATGTGAACCTGACCCTTCCTGCGGCCTCAGGTCCGGTTGAGATTCTGAAAAGTCTTTCCTTGGATGTGGCGGAAGGTGCGAGCGTCTCAATCGTCGGACCATCGGGGTCGGGCAAGACGTCCCTTATCATGGTGATCGCGGGTCTCGAACGGGCGACCACCGGGCGCGTGAGTGTTGTCGGTGCGGACTTGAACGGCCTCGATGAGGACGCGCTCGCCCGCTTTCGCCGTGATAATGTCGGGATCGTCTTTCAAGATTTTCACTTAGTCCCGACAATGACGGCCTTGGAAAATGTCGCCATACCGCTGGAGTTTGCAGGTTTTGACGACGCATTTGCCCGCGCTGGCGAGGTGTTGGAAAGTGTCGGTCTTGGGCACCGCCTCGAACACTATCCAGGTCAACTTTCCGGTGGCGAGCAACAAAGAACGGCTTTGGCCCGGGCGTGTGTGATGCAGCCCCGCTTGCTGCTCGCCGATGAGCCCACGGGGAACCTGGATGCCGAGACGGGCGATCACGTGATCGAGTTGCTTTTCACGCTTCGTCACCGTTTTGGCTCCACCCTTCTTCTGATCACGCATGACCCAAAGCTGGCCGCGCGATGCGACACGACGGTCAAGATCGCGGATGGTCGAATCGTTGCTGAAAAGCTTTCGTTTGTCGAAGAAAAGAGCGAGTTGGGAGGGTCGGCTTGAACGGCTTTGGCCTCGCCTTGTCCTTAGCGCGGCGCGAGCTTCGCGGCGGTGCCGCTGGCTTTCGCGTGCTCGTTGCTTGCCTTTTCCTCGGGGTCGCGACTGTTGCGGCCATCGGCTCACTCTCGCAGGCTTTGCTTGAGGGCTTAGCGCGCGATGGTCGTGCGCTGCTTGGCGGCGACATCGATTTGCGCCTGGTGCATAGAGAGGCCGGTGAAGCCGAAGCTTCATGGTTGAATGAACGCCACCTTGTCTCCCAAACAGCGCAGATGCGAACAATGCTGCGCCCAGACGAAGGCCAAGATCAGCTCCTCGTCGAGCTCAAATCGGTCGATGACCTCTACCCCCTTTATGGCAAAGTCGAATTCTTGCCACCGGGTGAATTGTCCGAGGCGCTTGCCGAAAAGGATGGCCGCTGGGGGGTGCTGGTAGAATCTGGGGTGCTGGCGCGCCTCGGCTTAGCACCCGGCGATCACGTTCGAATTGGCGAGGCTCAGTTTCGTATTGCAGGCGAGTTGCGGCGCGAGCCTGATCGTCTCACCAGGGGGCTTACATTCGGCCCGGGTGTTATGGTTTCCAGGCGCGCCTTGGATGCAGCAGGTCTTCTGCAGCCGGGAAGTCTTGTCAGATTTCACTATCGCTTGAAATTGGATGAAGGTGTTGGCATTGCCCAGGCACGCGAGGAACTCGATGATGCTTTCCCCGAGGCAGGCTGGCGGATCACCGATGCACGGCGCGCCTCGCCCCGTGTTTCCCGCTTTTTGGAGCGTGTGCGCCTTTACCTAATCCTCGTGGGCCTTTCCGCCCTTTTAATCGGGGGATTGGGCGTAGGTAATGCAACAAGGGCCTATCTCGCAACAAAAACGACGACGATCGCGACGCTGAAGTGCCTTGGTGCATCGGCGCGCCTGATATTCGCAACCTATCTCCTCCAAGTCATGGCGCTTGCTCTGCCCGCTGTGGTGGGTGGAACAATTTTCGGTGCTTTAGTCCCCTTTGGGCTCGATTTTTTCCTAGGCGACGCCTTGGGATGGCGGGGCGCGCCAGGCCCCTATTTATCGCCGCTGGGCATGGCTGGTATTTTCGGGTTTCTCGTTGCCGCGACTTTTGCCCTCTGGCCATTGCTTGAGGGGCTTGCGGTTTCTCCTGCAAGCTTGTTCCGTTCTCATCTCGTGCCAACCCATTTTCGCCCCGGCTTTAGGGGGCGGGTGACCTTATTACTCTTAGGTTTGGCGCTTGCGGTTCTAGCTCTCATAGGTGCAGGAGACATCCGAATCGGTGGTGTGTTTGTTTTTGGTGCTCTAATCGCCCTGGTTCTCTTCCATTATGCAGGCAAGGCAACATCAGCTTGGGCAAAGCGCGGTGGGGCGCGGCGTTACCCTCTTTTGCGCTTGGCGCGGACGAACCTGCATCGCCCCGGGGCGGCAACCGGCACCGTTTTGTTGTCGCTTGGTCTTGGCCTCACTCTTCTTTCCGCCATCGTCTTAATCGAGGCCAATCTCGATCGGCAACTCAATCAGGTTCTGCCTGAGAAGGCGCCAAGCTTCTACTTCATCGACATTCCAAAAAATGAGGGAGAAAATTTCGAGCAGTTGATTGAAGCCTTTCCAGGCGTTGAGGATCTCCAACGTGTCCCCATACTGCGTGGCAGGATAAGTGCCATCAACGGTAAGCGTCCGGAGGATCTGGTTATCCCCAAACATGTCGGCTGGGTTTTTCGAGGCGACCGTGGATTAACCTGGACAGCCGAACCTGTACGCGGCGCGGAATTGACCGCAGGCGACTGGTGGCCTGAAGACTATAGCGGTCCACCGCTTGTCTCGCTCGATGATGAGGTTGGACGGGCACTTGGCATTGGCCCGGGTGATAGCTTGACGATCAACCTGCTTGGCAGGGATTTTACGACCGAGATCGCCAATCTGCGCAAGATTGAGTGGGAAGGCCTATCGATCAATTTTATTATGATTTTTTCACCTGGTTTGCTGGAAAACGCACCACAAACGCAACTGGCGACGCTCAGAATTCCGGAAAATAAGGAAGCAGACCTGGAGCGACGGATCGCAGAGCGTTTCCCGATGGTGTCCGCCGTACGCGTACGTGAAGCGTTAGCGGAAGTCACTTCACTGATGGGCCGGATCGCTCTTGCCGTCAAAATGGTGGCAGGCGTTGCTCTTTTTACCGGTGCCTTAGTTTTGATCGGTGCTGTTGGGGCGGATCAACAACGGCGCAGTTATGATTCAGTGGTTTTGAAGGTATTGGGCGCAACCCGCGGGCATCTCCTCGCCGCCCATTTGCTGGAACAGGGGCTTTTAACGCTGATAAGCGCGGTTATCGCGGCAGCTCTCGGGACATTCGCAGCCTATCTGGTCTTGGTTAAGGTGCTGCACAGTTCTTTCGTCTTCCTCCCGCTCCCTCTCCTAACGACCCTCTTAGTCGCAGGCGGTCTGACATTGGTTTTCGGATTTGCGGCCACATTTCGTAGTCTCGGAAAGCGTCCGGCGCGTTTTCTGCGCAACCATTAGTAAATTCGAATGAATAGACAAGGGCACCGAAAAGCGTTGATTTTCATCGATAGCCTGCCAATATTGGGGCCAAGAGAAGATTAATCCATGAACGAGAGGTTTGAGATGGCTTTCGGTCCTGACCGTAGAACAATTTCGCGCTCAGATGCGCAGGTCGCTGACATTGATGTCGGCCTGCGCAAATATATGCTGGGTGTATACAATTATATGGCACTTGGCGTCGCGTTTACTGGAATTATCGCGCTGTTGGTTGCTAACTCGCCCGCCGCGATGGATGCGATTATCTACTCGCCTATGAAATGGATGCTCTTCGGTGGCATCTTGATCACGGGCTTTATCGCGCCGCGCATCATGACAAGGGGTAGCTTGGTCGCGTGCCATACAGTCTTTTGGCTCTACGCTGCGGCTTGGGGTGCACTCATTGCGCCGATGCTCATTTATTATACCGGAGAATCGGTTATCCGTGTCTTCTTTATCACAGCGGGCGCCTTCGCTGGCATGAGCCTCTATGGCTATACGACGAAGCGTAATCTAGCACCGATGGGTGCCTTCTTATGCATGGCGACGTTTGGAATTCTGATTGCACTGCTGGTGAACATATTCTTCCTTCAAAGCAGCATGTTCCAATTCGGTCTTTCGATCTTTGTTGTGCTGGTTTTCGCTGGCCTGACCGCTTACGAGACGCAGATGATCAAGAACTTCTACCATGAAGGCGACAGTAGCGAAGTGCAGACGCGGAAATCGATTTTCGGCGCGTTCATGCTCTATGGTACCTTTGTCACCATGTTCGTGTGGTTGATGCATATCTTTGGTGTGGCGCGCGAATAGTTTATAGCCACGCTTTGAAGAAGCATTTAGGCCCGGCCT
>CAXMNO010000043.1:0-5958 GCA_964194655.1 uncultured Acidimicrobiia bacterium | reverse complement strand
AGAGACGACCACCGGTGTTCTCCGCCTTTATGAGATGGCTAAAGCTGGCACGCTTCAAGTTCCCGCCATCAACGTCAATGATTCAGTCACCAAATCGAAGTTCGACAACATTTATGGTTGCCGTGAATCGCTGGTCGATGGCATTCGCCGTGCGACTGACGTGATGTTGGCGGGCAAGGTTGCAATGGTGAACGGCTTTGGTGATGTCGGCAAAGGCTCAGCCGCGTCACTGCGTAATGCCGGTTGCAGGGTCATGGTGAGTGAAGTCGATCCGATTTGCGCGTTGCAGGCTGCAATGGAAGGCTATGAGGTTGTGACGATGGAAGATGCGGCACCTGCTGCGGATATCTTCGTCTCCGCGACCGGGAATGCCGACATCATCACCGTCGATCACATGCGCCGCATGAAAGAGCGAGCCATCGTCTGTAACATCGGCCACTTCGATACCGAAATTGAGGTCGAGGGGCTGCGTAATTTGGTGTGGCACAACGTCAAGCCACAGGTTGATGAGATTGAATTCCCGGACGGCAAGCGGATTATCTTGCTAGCGGAAGGGCGCTTGGTGAACCTTGGCTGTGCGACAGGTCATCCGAGCTTCGTGATGAGCGCTTCTTTCTCAAACCAGGTTCTAGCCCAAATCGAACTTTGGAGCCATGCTGAGAAGTATGATCGCGACGTCTATGTGCTGCCTAAGCATTTGGATGAAAAGGTCGCGACCTTCCACCTTGCCAAAGTGGGTGCAAAGCTGACGAAGCTTAGCCAGAAGCAGGCTGACTACATCGGCGTTTCCGTCGATGGCCCCTTCAAGTCTGAGCACTACCGTTACTAGACATAGCCTGGCGCCCGGCCTTCTTGTGGCCGGGTTTACGCTGTTGCGGGCAAAAACCTGAAGCGCCTTCTTGTCGCCTGGACTCTAAAGTCATAGAATCCCCCACACGATGTGGGGGATTTGTGAAATTCGCGACCCATTGATGCCAGAGCAATTGACAGCGCAATGGCGCATGAGGACCGCGCGATGACAGCGGACTTAGGCGCACTTTTCTGGCCTTTGCTCCTATTGTCGCTGCTTTTGGCGGCGGGTTTGGCCGTCGTTATCTTCTGGGCGCGTCGGCAAAATGCCGCAGCAGCGGTGGATAAGGACGCGCTGGTGCGCGAGCGCGATTTTCTCGCCCGTTCATTGGCTGCGGCACCGATGGCAAGCTTGGAACTCCATGCAGGCGATAAGATGGCACCGCTTTTGCGGCCCGCGGGGTCTCTTGTTGGTGTTCTTGGACTGAGTTCGGCGCGCGAAACATCGCTCGATGGATTGACTGACCGCTTGGCACCAGACGCGGCTGAGGCTCTGACTAAAGCCATTCTTATGCTTTTAGCGGAAGGTGAGGCGGTCGACCTTCTTGTTACCCATGCTGATGGCGAGCGCGTTTTCGCTGTCACTTCGACCAGCTCCGAAAATAGCCATCGGTTGTGGTTTCAGGAGGTAACGGCCCTCCAGCAGCGTCTGGAAAAGGTGAGAGCAGAGGCGGCAGATCACCGGCGGGTGCTAGATTCCCTGCCTTTCTTGCTTTGGCGCCGCGACGCTAACCTTAAACTCGTCGACTGCAACAAGGCTTACTCTGAAGCGCTTGACGTGACGCGCGAGACTGTCCTTTCGTCCGGATTGGAACTGCTCGGCCAGAGCCAAATCGAGCAGGCGAAAGCCTTATCTCTTGAAGCCTTATCTTCCGATGAGCCTGCCAAACGCGAGAGTCACGTTGTCGTTTCTGGCCAGCGCTTTTTGATGGAGCTGAGCGAGCGCCGGTTGGAGGACGGGTCAATCTTGGGTGCAGCCGTCGATAAGACCGGCGAAGAAGAACTGCAAGCAGAGCTGAAGCGCCATTTGGATGCCCAGGCGGAGGTTCTGGAGAACCTCGGCACTGCCATCGCAATCTATGGCGCGGATATGCATCTCGCATTCCATAACTCTGCTTATGTGCATATTTGGCGCGTGGACGATGATTTTTTCCAAGGCTCCCCTCATCTCGGCGATGTGTTGGAGGCGTTGCGTGAACAAAGGCACTTGCCCGAGCAGCCTAATTTTCCAGCCTACAAGCGAGATACGCTGAGGACTTATTCGACCTTGATTGAGTCGCGTGAAGAGTTGCTGCATCTACCAGACGGACGCACGCTGCGCATGCTGGTCGTTCCCTATCCACTCGGTGGCGTTCTGCTTTCATATGAAGATGTAACCGATAGATTGGCGATCGAGCGAAAATACAACACGCTTATCGAGGTGCAGCAGGAAACGCTGGATAAGCTGCATGAGGGTGTTGCGGTCTATGGGGCGGATGGCATCCTTCGCCTCTCAAATCCAGCATTCGCGGAAATTTGGCAAATTCCGCACGAGGTTCTAAAAATCCAGCCCCACGTGCGCGAAATCATCTCCTACAGTCGCCCATTCTTTGAGATGGGTGACGAGGATTGGCAGAATTACACTGAACACGTGGTGGCAGAAACAACGGATCCTACTGAAAATTCTGGTCGGCGCGAGCGGTCGGATGGGACTGTGATCGACTGGGCGCGGGTCATGCTGCCTGATGGCGCTGTTCTCTATACCTTTGTGGATGTGACGGATACTCTTCGTGTCGAACGGGTCTTGCGCGAGCGCAATGAGGCTCTTGAGACAGCGGACCGCTTAAAGTCGGAATTCATTGCCAGCATCTCTTACGAACTGCGCACCCCATTGAATGCTATCGTCGGGTTCGGGGAAATCTTGACGAACCAGTTTTTTGGCGAGCTCAACAAGCGTCAGCATGAATATGCGAAGGCGATTGTTGAATCCTCACACGAGCTCATCACGCTTATTAATGATATTCTCGATTTGGCCTCGATCGAGGCGGGCTATCTCCAGATCGATAGAGAGCGGGTTGATGTCAGCGAGCTTATGGATGCCCTTTACCGATTGGGGCGCGAGCGTGCGCATAACCAGGATTTGACACTCGAGCTTGATTGTCCGAGCGATATCGGCACCATCAATGCGGACGCCCGGCGCTTAAAACAAGCGCTTTTCAATGTACTCTCGAATGCGCTGAAATTTACACCAGAAGGTGGCCGCATTTCGCTAAAGGCGGAGCGCGACGGCGATTACCTCGACTTCACGGTTTCCGACACGGGCATCGGCATTTCGGAGGAAGACCAAAAGCGCGTCTTTGGGCGTTTCGAGCGGAGCATAAATCAAGGTCGCCAATCCGGTGCCGGTCTTGGCCTCGCACTGGTTCAAAGCTTAGTGGAGCTGCATGACGGAACGGTTTCCCTTACCTCTAAGCTCGATGGCGGGACGGAGGTGATCTGCCGTATTCCAGCAGCCGATGCAGAGGCCCGGGACGTCAATCCTTCATGACCAGCCTTAATGACTAACATCGAGGTGCAAGGGTATAAAAATTTTAGGAACCCATGCCGGGCAACCCCATGGTCGTAGAACATTCCCAGTGCAGTTCTTCATCGGGATGAATTTGCGCGCGGATGGCATGTGCTGCCATGGCTGCCTCGTGAAAACCACAAAGAATAAGCTTTAGTTTACTGGGGTAAGTCACGATGTCGCCGATGGCATAAATGCCCTTTTCGTTGGTCTGGCAAGTTGCGGGATCAATATTTAAAAGGCCACGATCTAGCTGAAGTCCCCAGTCCGCAATGGGCCCAAGGTTCATGGAGAGCCCGAAAAACGGTAGTAGCACGTCGCTTTCAATACGCCGGACCTCCCCTTTCAGGCTTGCGGCAACAACCGCCTCCAACTTCCCGTTTTTGCCCTCTAGGCTATGTAGTTGGCAGGGGACGATCAGCTCGATCTTTCCCTCTTCCACGAGCTGACCCAGCCGCTCGACCGAGCGCGGGGCTGCGCGGAATTTTGCCCGGCGATGGACGATGGAGATCTTTTCCGCGACCTCGGCCAAGCTTATGGCCCAGTCGACAGCCGAATCGCCGCCGCCGGCTATTGTCACACGCTTACCCCGGAAATCCTCCCGGCGCCGCACGAGATAATGGACTGATGTTCCCTCGTAGTCCTCGATTCCTGGGAGCGGCGGCCGATTGGGACCAAAGGCGCCGGACCCAGCCGCGATGATCACGGCCTTACAGCGGATGACCGTGCCTTTTGAGGTTTGGATGCGCCAATCACCGTCTTCAAGGCGCTCCAGCCGCTCTACGCTTTGGCCCAAGTGATAGTGTGGCTGAAAGGGGGAGGCCTGTTCGTGTAACTTCACGATCAGCTCTTCAGCCTCGACGCGTGGGAAGCCAGGGATATCGTAAATGGGCTTTTCGGGGTAAAGTGCTGAACATTGACCGCCTACGAAATCGAGCGCATCGACGACATGGCAGCTAAGTTTCAGCATGCCACACTCAAAGACGGCGAAGAGCCCAACAGGACCCGAACCAACAATTACGACATCGCTCTCAAATTCAGACATAAGCCTTGACCCTCAAAAAAGCCCACCTCGGTGGCGGCGCGTAACTTGGGGCTCTCTCTCGAAGCTTTCAAGAGAATTTCGCCGGTTGCCCAGGTGGGGAAGCAAGGATAAAAGGCATTCATGTCCGAGAATGACGGCAAATCCTTTAATATTGAGGTTCCTCTCAAAGACGAGGCCGCGACAAGACGTTTGGCAGCAGAGCTTGCGCGTGTCGTTAAGCCTGGTGACGTTATAGCTCTTTGGGGCGATTTGGGCTGCGGAAAAACGGCCTTTGCCCGCGCCTTTATTAATGCTTTGCCGGGGCCTGGTGGTGAAGCCATAACAGAGGATGTGCCAAGCCCAACGTTTACGATCATTCAGATTTACGAAAGAGCCCCCGCCGACGTTTGGCACCTGGACCTTTATCGTTTGGAAAATCCTGAAGACGTCGTCGAACTAGGACTGGAGGATGCCTTGGGCGAGGCGATATTTTTAATCGAATGGCCCAGTCGCATGTCTTCTCTCTTGCCAGGGGAGCGCTTGGATCTAAAGCTAAGCTTCGATGAGAGGGACCCAGTTAATGGGCGGAAAGCTGAGCTGCAAGCCTATGGGAAATGGCGTCGGCGGATATTGGGGATGAATACTCTTGCCCAATAGAGATAAACCGTCGAGCAATGAGGTCGCAGCCGTTCAAAAAGCGGAGCGCGAGACGCAGTGCCGAACGTTTCTCGAAAAAGCGGGTTGGGGTGACGCGGAGCGGCGCGTTCTAGCAGCCGATGCATCCTTTCGCACCTATGACCGGCTTCGAAAGGGCGATGCGCGTGCCGTTCTCATGAATGCGCCGCCACCACAGGAAAATGCTGCTGCTTTCTTGTGCGTAGAGGAGATGTTGCTCGGGTTTGGCCTCTCAGCACCTCGCTGCATGGCCCATGATCTGGAATCAGGTTTCTTGCTTCTCGAAGATTTTGGTGACCGGACCTTTACGCGCGCACTTTTCGAGGGCGCAAACGAGCAAGAGCTATACGAACTGGCAACGGATGTTCTAATTGCACTTCACCAACGTGCACCCAGTGATGCCGAAGGTCTTCCGCCTTATAACGCTGAAAGGCTGGAAGAAGAGGCCTTGTTGCTGACCGACTGGTATGTCCCCGAGGTGACGGGGGAAAGCTTGGCCGCCTCCCAGCGTGACACTTATCTAGCAGCATGGCGGGCGCTTTGGGACCTGGTTGGTCATGTTCCCAATTCTTTGGTCCTGCGCGATTACCACGTGGATAACCTCATGGTCCTTGCTGGTCGCAAGCGCGTTCAAAGCTGCGGTCTTTTGGATTTCCAAGATGCGCTTTGCGGCCCTGTTAGCTATGACCTCGTCTCGCTTCTTCAAGATGCGCGAAGGGATATGGCACCTGGCTTGGAAAGCGCCATGTTTGCGCGTTACCTGGATGGATTGGGAAACATCGACCGGCGCGCGTTCGAAATCTCTTACCGTATTCTTGGGGCTCAGCGTGCGGCTAAAATTATCGGAATCTTTACCCGTCTCAGC
>CAXMNO010000042.1:0-5037 GCA_964194655.1 uncultured Acidimicrobiia bacterium | reverse complement strand
ACTTCCCAATCGATAAAGAGAGTGGGGGCTGCTTGCAGACTTGAGCCAATGGTTTTCGCTTCGCGCGCCCGCTCAAGCGCACCGGTCACAACGCGGCGCAAGTCGCGGAGCTTTGTCCATTTCTCAGCCAGCTTATCGTTACGCCAAACCTCAGGCACATCGGGAAAGACCCGCAGGTGAACCGATTCTTCAGGTCCAACCCCACGCGCCCACCAGGCTTCTTCCGCCGTATAGCAAAGAATCGGTGCCAACCACGCTGTTAGGCAGCTGAAAAGTTCATCCAAAACCGTGCGAGAAGCGCGGCGCGTTGTCCCTATCGGATCGTCGCAATAGAGCGAATCTTTACGGACATCGAAATAGAAGGCCGAAAGGTCCACAGCACAAAAATTATGGAGAGCTTGGAACAACTGATGAAAATCATAGTCCTCGATATTCCGGCGGATTTGTGCGTCCAACTGCCAAAGACGATGCAGAATCCAGCGCTCCAGCTCCGGCATTTCTTCGAAAGCCAAGCGTTCACTTTCCTGGAAACCATCAAGGTTGCCCAAAAGGTAGCGAAGCGTGTTGCGCAAACGGCGATAGGCATCGGCCTGATAGCGCAAGATCTCCTTACCGATGCGCAAATCTTCCTCGTAGTTTGAAGCAACGACCCAAATCCGAAGGATATCCGCACCCTGTTCGTCATAGATCTCTTTCGGCGAAACCACGTTGCCCAGCGACTTGGACATCTTGCGGCCTTTGCCATCCATCACGAAGCCATGGGTCAATACGGCATCGAAAGGTGCACGACCGCGCGTGCCTGTGGATTCGAGAAGCGAGGTGTGAAACCACCCGCGATGCTGGTCGGAGCCTTCGAGATAAAGATCTGCTGGCCACTTCAACTCTGGCCGGTTTTCGAGCACGAAAGCATGGGTAGAGCCAGAATCAAACCAAACCTCGACCACATCAATGATCTGCTCGAAATCTTCTACATTACGATCAGGCCCCAAGAAGCGCCCCGGATCGCTGGAGAACCAGGCATCGGCCCCCTCTTCCTCAAAGGCAGCAGCCACCCGGTCGATGACCGCTTGATCACGCAGTGGCTCCCCCGTCTTTTTCTCAACAAAGATCGGCAGCGGCACGCCCCAGATCCTTTGGCGCGAAACACACCAATCCGGGCGCTGCTCGATCATGGAATAGAGGCGCCGACGCCCTTGGCTTGGCACGAAGCGGGTTTCCTGAATACTTTTCAGGGCCTTTTCGCGAAGCCCCACCTTATCCATGGAAATGAACCACTGTGGCGTATTGCGGAAGATGAGCGGCGCCTTGGATCGCCAAGAATGCGGATAGCTGTGCCTCAAGCGACCTTGCGTTAGAAGGGCACCGGTATCGCCGAGAGCTTCGCAGACAGATGGATTGGCGTCGCCAGGCTTTCCTTCGGAGGTATAGACAGCCCGCCCCGCAAAAAGTGGCACATGTTCCATAAAGCGGCCATCGCCATCGACGGTGAGGGGAATTTCCAGTCCCTTTGCGTAGCCAAGATCATAGTCATCGCTGCCATGACCAGGCGCGATATGCACAAAGCCGGTGCCTTGCTCCATCGTGACAAAATCACCGGCATAGAGCGGCACGTCGAATTCGTAGCCTTGGCCTTTGAAAGGGTGCGCCGCGACCGTGCCCGCCAATTCTCCACCCTTCATCTCTGCCAGGATTTTATGGCCCGCGATCCGGCAGTCCTTCAGCACCTGTTCGAGGAGGAGTTTGGCTACAACGAGGTGTTCCCCGACCTTTGCCGAGCTCTCCTCGCCAAGCGCAGTCACTTCAATGACGACGTAGCTTTCTTTCGCCGCATAACCGATGGCGCGGTTTCCGGGAATGGTCCAGGGCGTTGTCGTCCAAATGACAACTTGCGCGCCCTCAAGGGCGGGGAGGCTCGCACTCACAACTGGGAAGCGGACCCAGATCGTAGTCGAGGTGTGGTCGTGGTACTCAACCTCGGCATCGGCCAATGCTGTCTTTTCCACGACCGACCATAGAACTGGCTTGGATCCGCGGTAGAGCGCACCGTTCATCAGGAACTTGCCAATTTCACGAATAATTTGGGCTTCGGATGCATAGGCCATGGTGGTGTAGGGCTTATCCCATTCCCCACATACACCTAGCCTTTTGAATTCCTCGGTCTGCACGCCGATCCAGTGTTCGGCAAATTGCCGGCATTCTTTGCGGAACTCAACAACGGACACCGCATCCTTGTCTTTGCCAGCAGCACGGTACTGTTCTTCTATCTTCCATTCGATCGGCAAACCGTGGCAATCCCAGCCAGGAACGTAGTGCGCATCCTTACCCAGCATCTGGTGGGACCGGTTGATGACGTCCTTCAGGATCTTATTCAAGGCATGGCCCATGTGCAGGTGACCATTCGCATAGGGCGGGCCATCATGCAAAATGTACTTCGGGCGACCTTTTGAGACCTCCCGCAGGCGGTCGAATAGCTTCATTTCCTCCCAGCGCGCCAAGGTTTCTGGCTCGCGCTTCGCCAATCCGGCGCGCATGGGAAAATCACTCTTGGGCAAGAAAATCGTCGATTTATAATCAACGCTCATGGCAAAGCCTCGACTGCTTGAAACAAACGCTAACGCCCGCACACCAACACGGCGCTAAGAAAGGCAAGCGAAAGTCCAGCAGACCTTCGCTCATGCAAGCGGGAAGAGGCTTTTTGCCTGCAAAGGCCAAAAGCGTCAAATCTTTTACTAAAGCTGACCTTCTCGAGCCGTCACGCAGTAGCGGGTGAAACCTTGTCCGCACGGCGATTGACCATCAAACAGGCATCGCCTTCCAGAACGACCTCACCAGCAACAAAGCAAAGCGTGTCAAACAGCACCCGCTTCTTCTCAGCAATGATTTCGCGAACCGTCACCCTTGCCTCGACCGTATCGCCCACTCGCACCGGCGCTTTAAAGCGCAGGTTCTGGCTCATGTAAATCGCGCCCGGACCGGGCAGACGTGTTCCAAAAACCGCCGAAATAAAACTCGCAGAGAGCATACCGTGCGCAATACGCTGCTTAAATTGGGTTTGCGCTGCAAAATTATCATCCAAATGGACGGGGTTCGTATCCCCGGAAACTCCGGCAAAGAGCGTAATATCCGCATCCGTCACGGTTTTGGCATAACTTGCCGTCATTCCAGTCTCGAGATCCTCGAGGAAATATCCATGCTGGTTTTGCATTCTTTGCTTCCCTTTTCGGCACACAAATTTGCCGTGACACATAAATGCTGCGTTGCAGCAACCGACTATCGAAGGCAGACTAGGTATAATTTCCATAGAAGACAACAGGATTTCGCAAATGCGAGATGATCAAGAATCGACGACAAATGGGCCTGATTCCGACACTAAAGGAACCGCCCTGCAGCTTCTTCACACTGCTGAAGTCCATGTCGCGACATTCGATCGCTTATTGAAGCAATCGGGGACGTCCGCCCGGTGGGGTCATCACGTGGCCGAAGAACTGCTTGAACGTGCGCGGGGCGAGGGGCTAACGGCTTCACTTCGCGATGAGCTCCGCGAGGCTCTGCGAGGCTTGGCGAAATCTTGTACCGGAAACGGACTGATTCTTTGTACCTGCTCGACACTCGGAGGGCTCGCTGAGGAAATGTCGGGCGAAATTGGGCGGCCGGTCCTCCGCCTCGACCGCGCATTGGCAGAGGCAGCTTTGGCAAAAGCTAACCAGACAAAAGAAAATCGGGTGACGGTTCTTTGCGCAGTTGCCTCGACGATCGAGCCTACCAAGACTCTTTTCGAGGACGTCGCTCGATCCATGGAATGGAAGGGAAAGATGGAGCTGGAGTTGGTTGAAGATGTCTGGGATCTATTTTTAGGCGGCGATAATACGGGGTATCTACAAAAGATCGCTGAGGTTATCCGAGTGGTAGAGCCGAAAAGCGATGTTGTGGTCTTGGCCCAAGCATCCATGGCTGGGGCGGCAGAATTACTGCCCGATATTCAGGTCCCCATTCTCTCCTCACCCAAGCTTGGCGTCGAAAAGGCACTGGCCATGCTAGCTGCTGAGAGCTAGAAACGAAGAATGCTGCAACGTGCTTTTCAAAAAACGGTCTTCGTCTGGTTTTTATTATTGGCTCTTGCCGGGTGTGCCGGCAATTCTGCTGTGGGCGGCCGTCTCGTAACACCAGAGACCTTGCCGCTGCCCCCTGAAGGTATGGCGCGAATATATTTCTATCGCACCGACAGCCCATTTTTGATCGCGAAAGAGCCTGAGGTGGTGGTGAATGGTGCCGCAGTCGGGCGAATCATTTTTGGTGAGGCCTTCTTCCGCGATGCCCGTCCAGGTCGTTACGAAGCCTTTATTGCGAGCGACCCGGAGAATGTCCTGCGTTTCAATGTGAATCCGGGCGACGTGGTATTCATTAAGGCAGAAACGATTTTCTCGCTAGGTGATTCCCGCCTTACCGGCACCACCATTCCGCCCGAAGAAGGCCGCCAAGAAGTCTTGACCCGGCAATTACGGGTCTATTGACCCGAGATCACAGCGCTCACACCCTAACCCCCTAAGAAAAGGCGCCCGACACGCGGATCTTGCAGCAATTCGCTGCCAGTACCAGCCATGGCCAACTGGCCCGAGACCAAAACATAGCCGATATCCGCGAACTCTAACCCCTTCTTCGCGTTCTGTTCGACCATGATAATGGTCTTGCCTTCGCCGTGCTGCAGATCATCAAGAATTTCAAAAACCATATCGATAAACCGCGGCTCCAGACCGATGGAAGGCTCGTCAACCAGCAAAACCTCCGGGTCCATGATAAGAGCGCGAGAGATTTCCAACAGCCGCCGTTCTCCGCCGGAAAGGACTTTGGCTGCATGGCGCCGCCGCTCCGCCAGGCGTGGATACTTATCAAAAACCCTTTCGGCTGCTTGGCGTGCCTCTGCCGGGCGGTCCTTTAGAAAGCCACCCATCCATAAATTTTCTTCAACCGTCATATCTGGAAAAACAGATTTATCCTGCAGGATATAAGCGATCCCAGCGGACATCAGTTTTTCGTTGG
>CAXMNO010000041.1:0-8215 GCA_964194655.1 uncultured Acidimicrobiia bacterium | reverse complement strand
CGAGCGCAAAACCGCACACACTTTTGCTGAAAGCGCTCTAGTGCATTACATTCCGCGGCGCACGGCGAGTGCTGAAACGTTAGAGATCGAGAGAAGGTGCGCATAAATCGGTGCGAGCCATCCTTTTTTTCGCCACTCCAGGAATGTTTCATCCGGCAATTCGTTCAGTTTCTTTTCATCGATCACCCGAAAGCCCGTTAGGCCGACGCGCTGTCCGTCTTGCGAATTATAAGTCATCTCTTTTTGTGCGAGCAGACCAGCCTCGGAAAGCGCTGATGAAAAAGCGGAGGTCAGGGTAAAATCGCGCTGAAAATGTTCGCAGAAGTTAAGCGCCGTTTTAAGCTGCTCGCTGGGTTCGCCGTCTATGAAAATTGGGTTCGCGTCGCCGTCTTCCAGAAAGCCACTCTCTTCATCGATACAAAGAGCCAGTTGATCGTTGCCAGGAACATCGGAAAAAATAAACGGATAACGCCTGGCGTAAGCCGGGACGTAGCAGCCCTGCGCCCACTTGCCATCGCTAACGAATAGGTTTTGTCCTCGCTCCAAGCCAAGCAGAGCGATGGGGGCTGCGGGCTCGCCTGAGGTGAAGAGAATGGGGTAATTTGCCGCTGCTGCCGGAAATTCCGATGCCGCTATAGGAATAGAGTTCGTATTGGCGGCGAAGGCGAAATCACGTTCTTGCTTTACGGATTTGTTCTCATGCACTTCGCGATTAACCGGCCTAGGATTTTTATAGAAGAGGGGGAGTGCGGGGCTCGTGCCTGCGTCATTTCCGTTTCCCGCCGCGCCTTGATCGCTCATTTTCGTCCTTCCTGCGTTATCGAATTTTTTTCAGCCCTTGGTGAATGCCGCGTAACTTAGCAACCTTGAAAGGCTTTTGCACTTCGCAATCTCGTTAGATATGCGACTCTCTTTTCGTATCAACCTCTGGAAATTCCTGTGCGGCCGATGCTGCTTCTGCGGTTTCACCTTTCGCACTCCCAGAAACAAAAAGCACGATAAAACCGACGACGCCTGACAACAGGGTTCCGGTAAATACGCCCAGTTTAATTGGGGCGTCGAAGTCTGTGTGTTCGAACGCGAGCGAGCCGATAAAGAGGCTCATGGTAAATCCAACACCGCAAAGGAGCGAAACACCATAGAGCTGAGCATAGCTAACGCCCGCCGGTTTAACCGTAAAGCCCATACGGATCGCAGCCCAAAGAAAGGAAAAGCAGCCCACTTGTTTGCCCACGAAAAGACCAAGCGCTATCCCCAGTTTTACGGGTTCGATAAAGTTATAAATCCCTATGTTTACGAAGCTAACGCCGGCATTCGCGAAAGCAAATATCGGGACGACCATGAAGGCGACCCAAGGGTGGAGCTGATGTTCGAGGTGTTCGAGAAGGCTTTCCTCCTCACCATCGTGCTTTTTAAGCGGAATGAAGAGGGCCGTGACGACGCCTGCCAGCGTCGCATGGACGCCTGATTTCAAGACACAAACCCAAAGCGCAATTCCAAGCAGGATGTAAGGTGCAAGCTTTCGCACGCCGAGACGATTGATGATGAAAAGGGCAGCGATGAAGACAAGGGCGCCATAAAGTGCCTCAGCGGCTAAATTATCGGTGTAGAACAAGGCAATAATAACGATGGCTAGGATATCGTCGAAGATTGCGACCGCCGTTAAAAGGACCTTCAATGCTAAAGGCGCGCGGCTGCCAAGAAGGGCTAAGATGCCAAGCGCGAAGGCTATATCCGTTGCCGTTGGAATGGCCCAGCCGTTAAGGCTTGCAGGGTCGCCAATATTTATCAGCACATAAATCAAGGCTGGTATGGCAACACCGCCAATGGCCGCAAATCCGGGAAGGGCCACTTTCGCGGGTGTCGAAAGTTCGCCGATAAGAAATTCTCTTTTTACCTCTAGCCCTACCAAAAAGAAGAAGACGGCCATGAGTCCGTCGTTGACCCAAAGTAAAAGGGGCTTAGCAATTTCAAGGGCGCCAATTTGGATTGCAACGGGAATATCTAAAAAGGAAAAATAGAGGCTGCGTAGGGGGGAATTGGCGACAATGAGTGCAAATACCGCTGCGAAGATAAGAACAATTCCGCCGGCTGCTTCCAATCGAAGGAAATGCCGGATCATGTTAATCGCCATATCCTAATCTCCACGAAACTTCTGGTTTTGTTTTGTAAAAATTTTTTACTATTGGAAGTCTATGACTTTTTGATAGGAATTCGCAAATACGAATGGTCCTTCGACGCCCAGGATATACTTTTACCCTTTCGCGTTTGTGGGAAAACTGCGTTAGCCTAGCTTGGCCAGACAATTTATTAAGGGGGGGCGAAATGCGTGATGCATCCTCAGCACAACCAAGAAATTACCTCATCGTCGCGGTCGTGCTGTCGGCCATCGCGTTTTTTATTGCGTTTGGGTTTGTGGAACCACCGCCACCGGATTCCCTGCGGATCGCGGCAGGCGCGAAGGGCGGCGCCTATTACGCCTTTGCCGAGCGCTACCGCGAAGCGCTGGCAAGAGATAATATCACCCTGGAGATCCTGGAGACTGCTGGGTCCCTTGAAAACCTAGCTCTATTACAAGATCGCGAGGAAGATATCGACATTGCGCTGTTGCAGGGCGGTATTCTTGAAGAGTCGGTCGAAGGCTTAGAAGCGCTCGCAAGTGTCTTTACCGAACCGCTATGGGTCTTTTACCGCAAACCGGAAGACGTCGATCAGCTTCCCGACTTACTAGGCCGCAATATCGCGGCAGGAGCTGAGGGGAGCGGGACGCGTCATTTGGCCCTTAGGCTCCTAGCAGACAATGGAATCAATGTTGAGAATAGTATTCTCCTAGCGCTTGGGTCGAGCGAGGGTGCTGCGGCTTTAATCGCCGGCGACGTGGACGCGGCATTCTTCGTCACAAACGCGAGCTCTAAAATAGTCCAAAAGCTGCTTCGGACGCCGGAAATCGCACTGATGACGTTCTCACGCGCGCAAGCCTACGCACAACGCGATAACGCCATGTCAGCGATCGTGCTCTATGAAGGGGTCATCGATTTGGCGCGCGATATTCCGCACAAGGACCGCGAACTGCTCGCGCCCACGGCAACCCTGATCGCGCGCAAGGGTTTACATCCCGCGCTTGCCTCACTGTTGTTGCAGACGTTAGAGGATGTCCACGGGGAAGGCGGGCTGTTCGAGAAGCCGGGAACTTTTCCGAGCCCCGAACGCATAGCCCTTCCCAATAGTCCTGAGGCCGATCGTTTTTTCAGGTCCGGACGCCCCTTTTTACAACGCGTATTGCCCTTTTGGATAGCCAATCTGGTCGACCGGCTTTTGGTTCTGGCAATTCCGCTTTTGACGCTCATCATTCCCCTAATACGTATTTTACCCCCAGTCTACCGCTGGCGGGTGCGCAATCGGGTAAATCGCCTCTATGCCTCTTTGGCACGCCTGGAGGCCCGGTATGAAACGGGTGAAGTTTCGAGAGACGAGGCGATAGAAGAAATTAAGAATTTGAACGAAAAGGCAGGCGATGTCGCCATGCCCAAATCATATGTCGGCGAACTCTATGATCTGCGATTTCATTTGGACCGCGTTCGCCAGCGTCTTGAGGAAGGTCGTGCATTGGATAACCCATCTTTGACCGACTAAGGCTGCGGGGGAGGCAGTGGAATGATTTCAAGCCAGCTGTGGCAAGGCGGTGTGTTGATTATTTTTCTGTCTCTTTCGATTGGGGCCTGCCAATCCTCAACGCCGGCCTCACCGCCGGGCGCTGGACCGGGACCAAGAGGAGCAAGTTCCTTCGTTGCCGTTCGGCAAGTCCGGGCGCGCGGGGTGAACTATCGCGTTTGGCTGAAGCCGGGGAGCGATAACTTCTACATTGCTGAAACAGCTGGCGGTTCGGTCGGGAGTCAAAGGGGCGCAAGCGGTGCTGTGATGCGCGCATTTAACTGTCAGCGTGCAAATATGCGTGCCGTCGACCAGCATTGGCGCCGTTCGGAAGGCCGAGGGTCCTTTTGTGACGGTTTCCGGGAATTTCAGCCGCTACGGTGAAGCTCTCAAATAGGCAAGTCCTCCGCTAGGGAGTCTAGAGCGATTTTAACAATCCTCCGATCATGAAAATTTCTCTAAGCTCTTATTATTACGCACTTTCCGGGCGCAAAACCGCACACACTTTTGCTGAAAGTGCTCTAGTAACCTAAATCCGGGTCGACGATATTCTTGAGTGCGTCGCCCGCGAGATCGCGTCTGATGTTATCGAAAACAACATCCAGTACGAGGTCTGTATATTCCTCTAAGTCGTCTGATGAAACGTGCGGTGTGATAAGAAGATTTGCTTGATCCCAAAGCGGTGAATCGCCGGGTAGGGGCTCTGGCTCCGTCACGTCCAAGATGGCACCACTCAGCTTCCCGCATTGGAGTGCGGCTGAAAGGGCTTCTTGGTCTAGAACCTGGCCCCGGCTCATATTGATCAAGCCAGATCCATCCTTGAAAAGCGAAAGCCTGCGCGCATTTATCAAACCCTCCGTCTCGGGGGTCAGGGGTGTTGTGAGGGCGACGAAGTCGGCCAAACCTAAGAGCTGGTCGAGGGCTTCTGGCCCATACATTTCATCGAAGCCCTCGCGAGCCTCTCCGCTGCGTCTTATTCCGATCACCCTCAAACCCAGTTTTTGGGCTGCGTGTGCAACCGCCTCCCCCATGTGCCCTGCCCCCACGACAAGCAAGGTTTTGCCCGCGATCCGACCAGTGAAGAGCGATTCGAACCGATGCGCGCGCTGGTGTGTCATCAAAGCGGGAAGCCGTGCGTTCAAGCTCAAAAGAGCCATCATTGCATATTCTTCAGCCTTGGCGGCATGAACTCCCTTGCTATTTATGAGGCTGACACCCTCAGGGATCCAAGTGAGTGGCTTTAAGTGTTCCACACCAGCGCCGATCACGTGGATCCATCTAAGCTTTGGCGCAGTTTCGGCCAAATTTTCCGTCGGCAGGTCCCAGGTCACCAAGGCGTCGGCATCTCGGATTTTCTGTTCAAAGTGATCGAGGTCCCAATCCAGCCAGGCTTCGATCTTGTCTGCAATATCGCCGTGGCGGTGGCGGGCGGAATTCAGACGCTCTTCGGTGATGCGGAATACCTCTTCGCCCTCGCGATTATTCTTTATATGAAGACGAAAGCGTTGATCGGCAGAATTCAAACTCGACATTCGACCATCTCCATTTGTGCGGCATTTGGACTCTTTTCGGTTATTAAGAGCGTTTGCGCTACAAATTTATTGGCGGAGGTCGATTGCCTATGAACAAGGCCACAGATAGAGCGGGGAAGTTGCCCCGCTTCTTGAGCATCAATGAGGTGCTGGTTCTTATGGTTCTTTTACATCCAGGGTTTCGACGTTGTAATCTCTGGTCTCCAGAATGCTTTTGGCCAGCATTCGATTGATCTTGTTATCATCGACCACGAGAATAATTCGATTGTCCGCGGTTTCCTTCGGACCGGATACCATTTTAATTGGTTGCGCGATCGCAGCGGGCTGGATTGGAGACTCTTTCGAGTTGATCGTCGCATTAAAGAAGCGGTAAAATTTGCGCTCCAACGAGATTCGGATAAAAGGGCCTATTGCCTGGAAGAGCTCATTTCCCAACCTTTTTCACGACAAATGGCGGTATAAGCCTCGTTTAGGCGTGCGCTATAGTCGTTGGCGAAATGAAGCAAATGGGGAGGTAAATCTAGGTTGGAAAGACGATCGGGGTGGGCGTCTTTCATCATTACTAGGTAGCGTTCGCGTAGCTGGCCTTGGTCGACACCGGCGGGCATCCCCAGGATTTCATAAGGATCGCTCCCTTGATAAACAGGGGTCTGCTGCTCCATCGGGGTCACTTGCATGATCGCGGCCTTGCGTAATACCGTTGTACGGCCATCGACGAGCTCAACGGGCAAGAATTCTCGTTCATCGTTCAGCAGATCGGAGATGCGCGATTGTGGCTGAACGAAAAGGTTGGCGAGAAGCTTAGAGCCGTCGCGAAGCCGAATTTCAGTCTCTTGCTTTACTTTTGGTGTTATTCGATCATCGATCATTTTATGCCCGCGCGAAGTTCAAGATGATCTCAAATTAAGTGGCAGCAATTAAAAAAGAACAAAAATGAGAAATTTATAAAAAAATACAACCTCGTTCGCGCCCCGATTCACTCGCCTATTGGCTCCCCAGTAGAAGCAATTGCGCGTGGGGGGCAGTCATCTGGATCCGGCTCCCAGGTATAGGTTTTTTGACGTTGAACTTCGACAATTGCTGGCGCCATCAGATCCTTAAGGCGTTGTAGCTCCGCTGTTGCCACAGGATGGCCATTCGCGCTGGCCCGCAAATACCATTGGTAGGCTTTGCCGTCGCTGCGATTGGCCGGTTTCCAGCCATTCCGGTAAGCCCTTGCCATGATCAATTGTGCATCTGGATGTCCACGACCTGCGGCAGAACAGAGATCGGGCCAGCCGTCGCTCAAGGAGTCGCTTTCGAGATATGCCGCGAATTCTTCGCGCGCAAGTTTAATCTCCGGGTGTTCGTAAGCAAGCTCTGCTTGGCACGCGACCAGCCTTTGCCCCTCCAAATCGCCGCAAACCCCGGCTTGAGAAGGGTCATGCAGTGCGGCATAGGAAATAGCGCGTTTGGACAGCGAGACTCCTATCGAGGTGAGACATCCAGAAGTAGCGATGCAAAGGAATAGGCCTAAAGAAGTAAATCCAAGGCGCATCCAGTCTAGGGACATTAGTGTTTGAAATACCGAAGAATTTTTCTTCAAGGCCAGGGATTCCAGTGCCATTGCTCCCGCTAAAACTCCAGATAAAGCTAATTTGCTAACAAGTTGGTAACTTTCAATTGCAATTAGAGGTTTTCATAAAGTCACTAAATATTAACCCGTTTCACACATAAATTCGAGTGGGCATTCGCGGGAAATTGGGTCTTAGGTGACATGGCGACTACGGCGCACTTCAACGGTGAAGATAAAGATGCAATTCATCTTCTGCCACTGTTGTCTCTCCCTTTGAAAACACGCGGTTTGCGTGAGGCGCGCTTGGTCAAGAATTCTCGCCTTGAAGGCGTGGTTGAGCTTTTCTCCGGCAACGGTGCGGGAAGCGGCCAGCTAAAGCCCGACGCGCTTTCTGAATCCTTCGACTTTTCAGGTGAACGGCGATCGGACTTGGAAATCATCCGGGCCCTTTCGGATTTACCCAGCTATGACGTATATAGTTTACGCCTAGGTTTTCGCGAGTTGGGTATTGCTCCGGACGATAACGACACTCTAAAACTATCGCCGGCTAAATCTTCTGAATTAATGGCCCATATGAACAGCTTTACGCGCCCTCTAGTCGCTAAGGTCTATGGAAGTGATGAGGCTTGCGGGCATTCCTTGAAAGAAGTTGTGCAGCTTTTCGTTGATCCGGACATGAAACAGGCGCGTCGGAACCTGGAAAATATCGCCAAGTCCATAGGGATCCACGTAACGGATATACCATTGTTTTTAGAGCGTTATGCGGATGTCTATCTGTCGCTCGCATACTATGCGGCGGCGATTGATTCTATCAGATCGCCGTTGGAGAAGTTGTGCGAGACGTTAGAGCGAATTCGCAGTGATACCCGCTACCGAAAGAATGGATCGCTGGTCAACCGTCTTGTCAGGATCGAGGCGCAGCTAACGAATGCCGAGGTCGGGATCTCAAACGTGCTGGATGTCTTCAAGCGCCGCACGCAAACAATGTGGGACCATATAGACGGCCCGACCTTCCGCGGGATGGAACAACTCATTATCGCCTATCAACGAGATATTGGGGCCAATCTTTGTGCGCTTGTGGTGAAAATGGATGCTTGGGAAAAGCTCCGTGGTAAGGCCAGCTCGGAAACTTGCCTTCAGTTTATCATGTCCGAAATAGCGCCGGGTATTGAGCTTATGCCTGAATTGGATGTAGCCCGGGCTGAGGCACCGGTCATTGAAGCCCCCGTCACGGATGACGACGACTTGGTTTGGGTTGCCTGATCTGAACTGAATTCCCTTCTCACTAAAATCCTTATTCCCGATCTTCTCGAGCGTCTGTCTGCCTTGGAAAAAAGATTTCATACTTCCATAAATTACACTAAAAAATGTTGTTGAAATGTGCTGTTGGCATTTCAATATGTGGAATTCGCGATTTCCTATAGTGTTGGCCTTTCTCTGCATTGGTAGGTGCTGAGGGACTGGGGCTCCGGTACGC
>CAXMNO010000040.1:0-2105 GCA_964194655.1 uncultured Acidimicrobiia bacterium | reverse complement strand
CAGATCACCTCCGATTCTTGTTCTTGGTCGGCGGGGTCCAAGCGATAGACGAGGCCGTTGCATGACCCCCCGCGATCAAGACCCAGCATATAGCCAGGTTTTTCATCAGAGCCGCGTCCGACGTTCAAGCGAATGCAAAAGGCACGGTGATAGCCATGGAGGCGCCCTACGCGCTTTTCGACGTAGTGAAAGGCTGGGTTCCAGATAAGCGAGCCATAGGCGAAGACCCAGAGGTCCTCACCGCCTCCCAGTTTTGACAAAAATGCGCGGCGATTGGCCTCCCGTTCTTCCTTGCGCCTTATGGGAACGGATGCCAATTCCTCCAACACGCGGTCGAAATGCCCGTCGCGCAGCTTGTCGCGTGTGATAACGTGCTCATCGCTCATAGATCAGCACGCTATCGCAGAGGTGTACGCCCTGCCAAGCAGTTGCTTTTAAGGTTTGGCCGCGACCAGCTCGCTGGCAGCGCCCAGATAGCCGTCCCACGCAAACCAAAAAGCGATATGTCCGGGCGCACGCGCTAGCTTTCGGCCGTCTGGTCCAAGCAATGCGTCTTCACCCATGTGCCAGGTGCCGTCTGGGCCTTTTAGCTCGTCTTCCTTATCGCCTTTCTTGAAAATAAGCCCCTCGGAATAATAGGCCCGAACGGTGCGTGTGGCCGCATCACCGGCGAGAACGAGTGGCTTATCGCCCAAGGTGTCGTTTATGACGGCACCGCCTTCAAACAAATCGACTGGCCAAGCCTTGGCAACGCCAAAATCGCGCATGCCAAAGACATAGTCCTTACGTCGAACCCGGCTTTCATCCCCGACAAAGGCCGGGAACATCAGATCGGGGCTCGAGAAATAGTCGTTGTAAACAACACCTGAGCCATAGTCGCGATAGAAACCGGTTTTGACATTGAGGACCTTCGTTTCCGGATGTAGGTCGCTCCAACGTTCCCACGAAGTGATGGCTACAGGGCGGATTTTCAGTTTGATACCGCTCCCGTGCAGCTCGCCGGAGACGGGTTCGCCGGTAAATTGGTTCCAAAGGCTATCGGTTGCGCGGTCGAACATGAGCTTGTTTGAGCGATAGAGGAAACCCGATGAGCCGAAAACAAGCGGCTCATCACGCCCCTCAACCTGCGTTTCAAAGAGGATGCCGGCACCGCAAAGCGTGCAGTAGGCAAGGGCCACAGGGACACCGCCAATGACCTCGTTGAACATTTCATGCCACCCCATAATGCGAAGCGGGTAGGCACGTACATCGCCGTTGATTGCGACGCCAAAAACGAGGTCGGTCGGTAGCAGATAATCCGCCCCAGACGCCTCAATCAATTTCGGATTATCGAGGGAGGGAATGCCATCGACCCGAACACCGCCCCAGGTAATTTCCTCCAAACGGATATCCATGTTCTCCGGTAGCGACTTATCCCCACCGAGGAAGCGCATGAATTCAGAATCGATATTACGCAATACCTCCAGCTTCACATCGCGGTAGCTGGGGTGAGGTTTGATTTCCGGGTGCGCTTCTTGCCAGATCATAGCCTCGTGCCAATCGATCAGCTCAGCCCCGGTCAAAAGGCCAAGGGCGACCTCGATATCGCGCTCAATTCGACGGCGATAGCGCATGGCGAGAATGAAACTCGCAACAACATCGGCATTTCCGCGTTGGGCAAGGGCCTTTATGGCGACACTCCGTTCGCTAGCGCTGCCGAAGAGCAAATCGCGGCTGAACTCACCAACTGCTTTGTCGTTAAGAGGTGCTGCCAAAAGGCTGCTGGCCCCAAAGAGAAGGATGGCTCCAGCCAGAAGGCCTGCATTGACAAAGGCTCTGCGGTCGAGTTTCGGATACCAGTCGAAGCGGCGTTTCATGCGCGTCTCCCTATTTTGCGCTGCGGCGATAGTTCTCGGGCCAATTGCCGCAGATAGAGACAGTTGGGTTTGAAGTACAAACAAGCCACCTCACTTGAACGTGCGTGAGAGGTGAGGGTGGTGCTTCAAGGGCGCCATTATCATGGGCTTGCCTTGCCGGGGCATTCATGCGGTGTTAGCTTCCGCGGCGTTTCGCGTCCATGCAGCTGCCGTGTGGAGGGACGCCAAGCTTTCCAGCAGGACCTTAAA
>CAXMNO010000039.1:0-3225 GCA_964194655.1 uncultured Acidimicrobiia bacterium | reverse complement strand
AAGACCATTCGTGCTTCCAAATTTGTGCCCGACCCCGGTAAATCAATTGAAACGCGTCGGCCTGCGAGGTCACTGATCCGCCAAATTCCGCGGCCAGCTGCGGCAACAACGTGGACTGCCTCATCATAGAGTGAGGTTATGGACCTAATTTTACCCTCAAGGCCACTTCCACCAAAACTGCCCTGCCCGCTGTCCGCCCAATGTGCGACATCGGCTTGGCAAAGGGCGGATTCAACCCTATTCGCCGCGAGATCATGAACGTTCGTGACAGAGCCCTCGCTCGATTGTGCAATCGCAATCAAACCCGGCACACCGCAAATTCCACCCAGCTGGCATTCGCGTGTTCCCGGCGGATTACTCACCGCGGTTGCCAAAAGCCCGCCAAAGGGAAAATAAGTCCCTGAAGCCGGTCCGGTCGTTATGCGCACAAAAAATTGATCATCCTCTGCTGCCTCTGCCCCAAAGGGCATGCCAGCAAGCCCAGCCAAAAGCGCGGCGCGCCCGATAAAACCGCGCCTGGTCATATTGCCTTGGCGAAGACCTGACATCGCAACCGAAAACCAATCTCTCTCTGGGGGGTGATCACTCACAGCCCGCACCCCGGTATAAAGCCACGCACGAGTGAAACGTATCCATTAACTCTAGCAAATTATAACAAGTAGATCCGCACGGATATAGGCTTGCCCCACCTTATTTATGCTCTCTGGCCTCAAAGCTTGCGCACGGCTCAAATACCTGGCACAGCGGGGGCAATCACCCTTCCACGATAATCCGGTAATTCGGCGTGGGATTTAAAGGGCAGCTATAGATATACTCACCTGGTTCCAGTTCGACCTCATAATCTTTGGTCACCCCCGTCCCGATACCGCCGCCGGAAACCGACGTCATCACCAAACGCCGCAGTGTTCCAGCCTCGTCATACCCCTTTTCCCGCAGCCAAAAGCCCAGATCATAGGGAACATTCTTGTTCTTCACCCGGAACACATAATCGCCGGCTTTCAAGCGCAATATCGAGGCGGACGCCAGACGCTCTGCTCCACTTTCCGCATTGATTTTCTCACAATCGGCTTTTTTCGTGCTGGTAAAGCCGAGATCGCCGCCCTTCTCCACTTCAATGAACTGGCAGGGCGTTTGCGTTAACGTAATAACGGGTACTTCCTCGGCAAGCGCGGGCCCAGCAACTAAGCTCGCAGCCACTGTTGCACCTAGCAGCAAGGCTTGAACGCGCGCGTTGCGCGATACTTTCAGTGGGTCGGAAAAACGGTCGGACATGACACTCGCACTCCTAAGATGATCGTTCGCTATGTACCTGGGCCCATGGCGGCTTAGTGGTATGCGGGAAAATGGCTGTCTGGTTTTTGTCCGCCGTTGCACTTTCAAGTATGAAGCTTTCTATGCGAAGGCAAGTCAGCGTAACGCAATCGTGAGTCAAACTAGGCTGTGACTTAGTCTCCACCTATCTCTCCTGATGCGGCTTATCTCGATCTGATTGCGGTATTCGTCGCTTGCTCTGATCATGTGAAAAATCTATTCCTCTAGGTATGGATGATAATAAAACCCAGACCTATTGCTATATTTGGGAATTCTTCGTCAAAAACAGCTCGAACGCTGATTTTGAAGAGCTTTACGGAACAAACGGCGCTTGGGCGAAACTCTTCCGGCGCGCTACGGGTTATCTGAAGACTGACCTGATCAGAGATCAATCCAACTCACAAAGATACCTCACTGTAGATCATTGGCGGTGCCGTGAGGACTACCTCGAATTTCGAAGAGCTTTCGATACCGCTTTCGAGGAACTCGACAAACACTGTGAAGGTTTGACTACTCAGGAATCGAAAATCGGAGAGTTCACGAAAATCGGCCCTTAATCCTTTAGCTCAAGTCGGCGCGCGTTCCGCGGCAACGGCATCGATTTGGGCACGGAGTTCAGGGGCTTGACGGAGCAGGGCGCGTTCACCGAAGCAAGCCCTAATGAAGTGGCGGGTTTTGGCACAGTTTACGCAAAAAAACTTTCCCTTATTTTTTTAAGCCTGCCATCCTCGGGCGAATCTTGGCAATCTACCTCTTCTCATTGTTAAAATACCTTAGATTGTTCTCAATCCGATTCCCTGCTTAACGAACTAAGGAACGCTCTCCTTTTGACCCAGCCTCAAATTATCGTTTTTGCTATTCTAGGCGCCCTTCTGGTTCTTCTCATCTGGGGGCGTTGGCGTTACGACGTTGTGTCCTTCTCCGCCCTCCTGGTCGCGGTCGTGCTGGGAGTGGTGCCAGTTGGGGAGGCTTTTTCAGGTTTCGGGCATCCGGCAACGATCACTGTTGCAGCCGTGCTAGTTCTCTCGCGGGTACTGGCGCTATCTGGTGCGGTTGACCCGGCGATGAAGGCCTTGCGTCCACTCGAAGCCTCGAAAACTGGTTACATCGCCGGACTTTCGGGGCTGGGCGCTCTTCTATCAGCCATGATGAATAATGTTGGGACGTTGGGCCTTTTGATGCCGATTGCCGTTCAAACTGCCAAGCGCCTCGGGCGACCGACGGGGTTGTTGCTGATGCCGCTTTCTTTCGCGACGATCCTCGGCGGCTTGATCACCATGATCGGAACGCCGCCAAATATCATTATCGCTGCATATCGGATCGAAGTTTCGGGCGAGCCGTTCGGTATGTTCGACTTTACACCGGTCGGACTGGTCACGGCGTTTGTTGGCATCGTTTTCGTGGCGATTGTTGGCTGGCGCTTAATACCTCTCAGAGACCCTAAAGGCGTGGGCGGCTCCGACCTTTTCGATATTGCGGGCTACACAACCGAGCTCATGGTTCCCAAAGACAGTCCCCATATCGGCAAAACCTTATCCGAAATCGATGAGGAAAGCGGCGAAATCGATGTTGTCATCATCGATCTAATCCGCAAAGGCCGCCGCTTTCCCGGTACTTCGACAAACAAAGAACTTCGCGCGGGCGACGTATTGAAACTGGAAGCAGGCGCTGAGGATCTGGATCGTTTTATCGCTACCTTTGGCTTTGAGCTTGCGAACCCAATGGGCAAGGCGAGTGATAGCGAGAGCGAGGAAGATCTCTCCCTTTCCGAGGCGGTCGTCAAACCTGGATCGCGCTTGGACGGGCGGGAAGTCGGGCGCTTAAGGCTCTTCAAGAACCGCAGTGTTTCTCTTCTAGCTGTATCCAGGCGCGGTCAGCCTTTTAGAGGACGCTTGAGACAATTTCGCCTGCGCG
>CAXMNO010000038.1:0-4947 GCA_964194655.1 uncultured Acidimicrobiia bacterium | reverse complement strand
ATCGTTTGTGGCTCGTCAAGCGGTGGTGCATGAAGACTTGGGCGCTGCGGTCGTCGGTTATGTCGCCATGGTGCGGTTCATTGACGGTCGCGAAATTACCCAGTGGGAAGCTGTGAGCGGAACACGGCTTAACGTCAACCGTCCGGCGGCGGGTGGCCCCGAGACTGGTAACCCTGAGACGAGCGGCGTTACATTCGATCTTGTGGACTTTACGGGCGAGGATCTTTTACGGCTCGAGTTAGTCGGCACCAGTGAAGGATTTGAGGTAGCGCGCGACCAGTTCAGGACTGCCAAGAACTATTCGCTTATCGTTGGCGCTGCGACGTTTTTCCTACTCGTGTTCGCTTTGCGTGGGTTTGTTGTGGAACCAGTCGCTCGCTTGGCCCGTCAAGTCGTTCGGCTTTCGAACGCAGGGCAATTCGGCACCAAAAAGCGGTTAACAGTATCCGGGCGAAGTGAGGCAGCGATGATTGCCAGCGAGTTTAATGAGCTTCTATCGCGGCTTGAGCAGCAGGGAGCTGGCTTGGAAGAAAACAGTCCAGAATCAAACGAAGAAACGGGTGAGAGGCGTGATGAATAGCGTTGCTTATCGCCTTTTGATTCTCGAGCCTTCGGCCAAGATTCGCCAAGACTATCAGGCTTCGCTCCTCACTTCAGACGAAGAGGTGGGGATCGGTCGAGACTATATAGAGACTATTTTCCAAGGCCGAATGGCGCCACCGCCTAGCTTTCCCGCAGTGGAATTGGTCTTTTGCCGAAAAGTGAGTGAGGCAATCGAGCAGATTAAGCTCGCGCAAGAACGGTTGAACCCTTTTACGTTGGGTTTTCTTGATCTAGAGGGTGAAGAGGATTGGGGGCTTTCGCTAGAGCGAATGCGCCACCTGGACGAGGCCTTGAATTTTGTCATCGTGACGGCCAATACGAAAATTCATCCCATGGACTTGGCTGAGAAAATTCCACCTCTCGACCAGTTATTCTTTTTGCATAAGCCGTTTGATCCGCGTGAAATTCAGCAGTTCGTTTTATCGCTCGGCACAAGATGGCTTTCCGAACGTCACAACAAGGAAACCAAGGGCGAGAAATCCCGAGCTTCGGGCCTTTCGCAAGGCCGCGACGATCTTGATGTCAGCGGCTTAGAGGCGCTGCCTTGCGGTCTGCTGATTTTTGATCGCCGCGACAGATTAGTAAGAGCAAACGACAAGGTCCGCGACCAATTTCCAGAGTTAGAACGGGTCTTTGCACGTGGGACGCCTTACAAATCATTCTTCAATGAATTCGCCGAGAAACTCTTACCTGAGGACTTTTTGACCCGCCGTGAAGTCTGGCTGCGGGACAAGCTGGAATGGCACGCTAAGAGCGGCGGAGTCCTCGATCAACAGCTTAACCGAGATCGATGGCTACTCATGACCGAGCGGAACGGGCGGGCAGGCGAGACCGTCTGTTTAATGCTCGATATCAGTGATTTGCGAAGGCGAGATAGAGGCGTGTCCCAGGCGCGATTTTTGGCCCAGGCGTCGCAGTTGCTGGAAGCTTTTTCAAGCGAACTGCTGTTGTCCGTTTGGGGAGAAAATATCGATCAAGCTAGTGCGAAAGAAGGCAGCAATGCAGTGCGCCTAATTAAATACCTTGCGTCTAATAGAGACAGAAAAACGGATTTGGACCGCTGCAAACAATTGGAATTAAGGCTTCAACGATTCCTTGGCTCTGGTTCGATCAACTTGGTGCAGCTCGATATTAGGACTTTTATCAATGCGGCCATTTCAGAGCACATGCCCACGAATGGTGCTGAGATCGAGACAGTATTTGCCGCAGGCCTTTGGAATGTCATCGGTGATCAGGATCTTCTGGAAATTTGTGTGCGTGAGCTCGTTCAAAATGCAGTGGGCGCGAGTGCGCAAGGTGACACAATCTATGTTGAATGCGAGAATGTTCGGGTTAACCGCGAGTTCATTGCCAGCCGGCCGTCGCTTAAGCCTATTGACTATGTTCGGGTCCGTGTTCGCGATTTAGGAGAAGGGATGAGACCAGAGGTCCTGAGCGGGGCACTTTCTCCTTTTTTCAGGGGAACAGACAACTCTGCGCGTCGTGATGCGAGCAATGCGGGCTTTGGACTAGGTTTAAGCGAAGTTCATGCAGCATTGCAAAAGATCGGAGGTTACCTTGAGCTGGAATCTCAAGAAGGCCGCGGTACGAGCGCCTCGCTCTACTTGCGCCGGTTGACCGATAACGATCTCATACATTCGGATTTTCTAAGGGAAACGCAATAAGGGTGGCCAGGTGACTGGAAAAGTTAAACTTTCTTTGCTTGGCGGTTTCCGGTTGGCTGGTCCGGACAATCATCCTCTAACTGTGAAGCTCAGAAAAAGTGAGGCTCTTTTAGCTTACTTGGCTTGCCAAGGCTCGTCAGCCATCACGCGTGAACATACCGCCAATCTGCTGTGGGGGGATTTCGATCAGCAGCGTGCAAGACAAAGCCTGAGACAAGCTGTGCTGGATATTAAAAAGACGTTTGGCGATAAGGAGACAGTCCCGATTGAAATGGGGCGGGAGTTCATCTCGCTTCGCGGCGATAGCGTCGATATTGATGTCAGCCGCTTCGAAAATTTGGTGCAAGAGGGAACGATCGGCGCACTAAAAGAAGCATGCGAACTTTATAAAGGTGAATTTCTCTTCGGCTTTAGCGTACGCGCATCGGACTTTGATGGCTGGTTGATGGCCATGCGCAACCGCTATTTGGAAATGTTCTGTAGAGCCTCCTTGAGCTATATGGAGCGGGTTTCCGGCTCGAGCCCTTCGCTTGGAATTGAGGTAGGACAGCGGGCTTTTCGCCAGGATATGCTCCGCGAGGATATTTTAAGGGCTTTGATGCGGCTTTACGCTAAGGCCGGGCGCCGGGCGGCAGCAATTGAGAGCTATCAAGAGTGCGCGCGTTATCTCGAGCGCGAATTGGCGACAACGCCCGATGATGAGACGATAGCCCTATTCAACGAGCTTAACGGGCAAAATATGACACTGTCTTTCGCTCAGTCCAATGAGGCCCCGAATGAGCAGATTGTCCCCAGTGGATCGGCTTACAACTCCGGTTTTCTTCTTATTGGCCGCGAAAGTGAATTGGCCGAATTGCGCACCCATATGTCTTCCCTATCGCGCGGCTTGGGGCGGCTATTATTTTTGATCGGCGATAGGGGAATTGGGAAAAGCCAACTCCTCACGGCGATCTCGGAAGATCAGGGGCAGAGTGTATTTTTTATAAAAATTTCACGAAATAACAATGGCCTAGGAGATTTTTGGGATAAATTGGGTAAAGCTCTATCCAGTAACCACAATCCGTCATGGGAGGACACATCGACGATCCGAGGTCGATCGAGCAGAAGTCAACGAATGGATGATCTGATCGGGGGAGAAACCTTTACGGCTTCCGAGGCTTTGGGGGCTGAGAGTTCCGCTCTCGGAGGAGACCGGGCACAGCTTACAGACTTATTGCGTTATCAAGCGCGCACGAGGCCGCTAACACTTGCGATCGACGGCCTTCAATATCTCGATCACGAAGGCTTATCGGAGTTTTTGCTTTGGGCTAAACGCGTATGCAACAACCCCATTTTGTTGACCGTCGCATGGCCGGGGGATGACCCTGATGTTGACCTGGAAAGGCAACAGGCCGTCGATTCAGCCATCCGTCAAGCACACACGAGCGTCATGACAATTGCGGCACTCGGCTACAAGGGGATTGCAGATCTCTGTGATGAATTTACTAGTCGGCTTGATTTCAAGGCTTTGTCATCGAGAGATAAGGATTGGGTCTGGAACGTTAGTCAAGGCAATCCCAAGGTTGCCCTCGCTATCCTCCTCGATTGGACCGAGGGTATTAAGGCAGGACCCCTTGCGGAGCGACCTTTGCCAAAAGCTTTCAGCAAGGAGGCAGAGGAGCGTTTAGCCGGGCTGAGTGAGGCGGAGAGGGATTTTGTCTCCCTTGTCGCGGTCGCGGGTCCGACAACCCCACTGGAGGTCATTGAAGCGGCTTCTAGTTTACCTCTTGATGAATTTGCCAAACAAATCCAAAAGCTCATAAAGCTTCACATCCTTCGGTCTATACAAAGTGCTGTAAGCGACGATCAGGCCTCAACTAGACTGGCTGAAAGCAAGTTACATTTTAAGAATGAACGTATGCGATTGGCCCTTGTCGCCGAATTGCGGCCTGAAAAGAAAAGGACCCTGCACCAGGCGATAGCCAGTTCCTATTTAGCGCTGAAAGGCCGCAGGAATTCGGCCTTCGCAAGCGATATTGCCGCCCATTTTACAGGCGCAGGCGATATTGCCGCTTCGTTTGGTTATGGGCTAGTAGGCGCTGGTTTTGATATCCGCCGCGGCGATTACAAATCTGCTGAAGCTTGTTTCGGTGACCTGTTGGAGGTGCTCCAAAGATACGCACACAAAGATATTCCGAATAAACGAATGCTTGAACCCAAAATTCGTCTGGGTTTGTCCCTTGTCGCGGAGTTCGAGGAAAAGTTTTCGGAAGTCTTAAATCTTACTGGCAGCATGAGCCCTAGCGCATTGGCTCTTGAGGACAGGAGCACCCTGGAAGTCATTCGCGCGCGCGCACTCTTTGCACTCGGTGACCGCGATTCAGCACTACGCGCCGTTCGACGTGCTGAAGGTAAGGCAGTAAATGGGCGCGCAGGTGATGCCTGGCTCCTTCCCGATGTATTTCTTGGATTAAGCGCAGCAGGACGTCTTGATAGAAAGGAGTTGGAAAGCCAACTGTCTTTGGAGCTCGAAGAGGCGAGCGCGTTGAACCTGTTGCATGATCGGTTCGAGATTGCCGGGACACTGGTACTTCTTCTCGCGCAGCAAAGAAAATACGAAGAGGCACGGCGGAGGATTGCGGAAATTGATAGCCTTTTAGCCGGACACAAGCATGCAAGGTTTGCAGCTTTAGCTATCTTC
>CAXMNO010000037.1:0-2724 GCA_964194655.1 uncultured Acidimicrobiia bacterium | reverse complement strand
AATCGCCGTCGCATGGAGGGACTCAACAGAGAATTTTCTAGAGAAAACCGTGTAACAGGCCCACATAAACCCAGCGATAACGAAGACATAGCTATAACTCGCTTGGCCTTGCGGTACGTTATTTATGACTTCTATGCCAGTTACAAGGATGCCACACAAAATCAGGAGTATTCCAAGGCATTGCTGCCTCGATATTCTCGTGCCGAGAACGAAATAGCCCAACAGAACGGCAAATATAATCATGCTGCCTGGCGTGGTGACAGCGAAACTCCGTACCGGTAAGTATGTCAGACCAAATACCACGACCAAAATGTAAGGTGCGCCGATACCTGTCATCAAAGTAAGCGCCTGTCCCAGGCTGATATTGCGCATCCCCTTTATGAGGAGATAAGGAAGCATGACAAGGCCAGCCGTCGCAAACCCGAGGAAGGTAATGTCTAAAAAATCCAGCGATGACTGCTGAATGCCAAAACGTGTCATGACTGGAAAGGCGCCCCAAATGAGCGTCGCGGCCAAGCCGCAGAAAACACCTTTGGAAAAGTTTGAATTTACCGCGACACTAACCAACGCACTGACCACTCTAAATGAATATATGAAATGCTTTTGGCGAAGAGGTTTAGCAAAAAACCCTTCAGCCCATATAAGCACTCTCACACCGAAACAACAGTTTGGAAATCACCTTTTTAATGCCGGTAAAGTGGTCCAAATAGCCGGTCACTCGCTACCGGAATAGCCGGGTGGATATTTTTCCCACGGAAAGCCGGCTTCAGCCATTTTCTCCCCATGATCGAACAAATCGCGCATGAAGGCTGTGTCAAACTCCTCCTCATGCACCTGGGTGAAGTCGGCGGGTATGAAGGCGAGGTTGAAGTCGACGCCATCGTGCTCTGTTTGCACATACATCCGGTAGAGGTCGCCGATGCCCTGCGTGTGGATGAGGGAGACGATCGCGCGCCCGACGATATCGAGTGTTTGGCGTTCGACCGATGCCCAACTGGGGTCCAGTTTTGCGTTGCGGATAATATAGGCGTAGCGATCGCGCTGAATATTATGCGCCGCACTGATCTCCGCCACGTCGAGAGATGGTGGATAGAGGAAGGCTTGCGCCATAGCGCCGCCATCAACGTGCATTTCCTGATAGGGCAATCCATCGACCTCCACATCGAACATGACGGGCGGAAAGGCGCCTGGAATCGAAGCAGAGGCCACGAGAACCTGATGGAAGAGTGCGAGCGCCCCAGGATCACCGCTGGCTGCAATTTCGCCGATGTTCCATATCACCGGGCGCAGATCATCCAAATCCGTCGTCGCAATGAGGAGGAGACGGCCACGCGCATATTCTTCTGCGATGGCATCCAACATCTCTTGGCCAGCTAAGCGCGCCACGAGACCGAACAGCGGCGTGGTATCCGATAGGCCATCGCTGAAGAAACCCTCGACAAGCCCGCGTTTTCTAAAGATGTCGTCTGAGGAAATCGACGTATAAACATCCTCAAGCTGTGCATCGTATTCACCCCCAAGGAAGGCGAAGGGGGCTATCAGCGCGCCGGTGCTGATGCCAGTCACCAGCTTGAAATCCGGTCTGTCACCGGCCTTGCTCCATCCGACAAGCAGGCCTGCGCCAAAGGCCCCGTTGTCACCACCGCCGGAGATGACGAGAAAATGCGCGGGCGGCAAGCTTCCCGCCTGCCCCTGTTCTTCCAGATACGCCATTTCCCGGCGAACGGATTCCAGGCCAACGCGCGCAAAGGGCTCGGCATCTTGTTCAACGAAAAGACGCGCCGCTGGAATGCCAGGAACTATAGCGTCGGTCACCCGGTCATCCGGGACAGCGTCCAGACGCCCTGGTGTGCCGCAAGCTTGCAATGCTGAAATAAGGGCAAGAACAAAAACCGCTTGGAGATTTCTCATCTTGACCGTCCCAGTTAATTGTCGCCGACGCAATAACTGTGTGGCATCAGCGTATCACCGGGTATGACAGAATAACAATAGAGCCTCTGCGCTATCCCTCCTCCATCTTGCGCTTGCGCTTGCGCTCTTCCACTATCCTTGTGATCTCCGCATGAACTCCGATGATGAAGCGGCGCTCTTCCTCGCTGAACTTCAGCCAGTCCGGGCGGTTATAGGGATTTTCAAGGGTCGAGGCCCCGCGCGCGGCGGGTTGCGAGCGCGCGGAAACCTTCGTCTTCCTCATTGGGATAAGGAGACCCTTTTTTTTATTGTCCAGGTCGTTAAACTTAGACAACCATGAGGGTAATAATGTGCCGTCCGCGCGAAACCAACCTTTGCCGGTCTAACGCAGACGGCAAAAGGTTGTTAAAGACAAAGCTCTTGTGAGACATTCGGTAAGACATCGAAGTCGTCCTTACTATGCTAGTAGTTTGGATGATAGGTTCCGGTCGGGTGTTACAGCACCCACCGGAACCGCCTTTACTCCTTCACTCAACCACAATTCCCCACGCCACGCAAGAGGGCGGAATATATATTTAATTCTTTCTATGGATGTTTGATGAACTGGAGCTCTGCTTTTAAATTTTCAATCGTGTTTACCAACTAGGTATGCTTTAGCTGGTTCGGCCAAACCACGTGCAAAGGGTCAAACCAAAATATCTTTAGAATTCCTTCTTCGCGAAGACCCCATAACCGAATCTTACCAGTCAGATGCAAGGAAAAGAGCCCGGTCTCCTCTATCCCCAATTGCAGCAGTCTTCGTACTGGCTCGCC
>CAXMNO010000036.1:0-4549 GCA_964194655.1 uncultured Acidimicrobiia bacterium | reverse complement strand
GGTTTGGCGTAACGATAAGCTGGCTGAGAAATGGACCAAGCTCCGCGACTTGCGCCGCGTTGTGACCGGTGCGCTTGAGCGGGCGCGCGAAGCGAAAACCATTGGCTCAAGTCTGCAAGCAGCCCCCACTCTCTTTATCGATTGGGAAGTCGGCGATTTACTGGATAAAGTGGATATGGCCGAAGTTGCTATTACCTCTGATTTACGGATCGAAGAGGGCACGGGACCAGAAATGGCATTCCGGCTTGAGGATGTTAAAGGCGTGGCAGTCGAAGTTCACTTGGCCGAGGGCGGAAAATGCCAGCGCTGTTGGCGCATTTTGCCTGAGGTCGGAGGTGGCCAAGACGCGCCTGAGATTTGTGGACGCTGCGGTGACGTCGTGGCCAAGCAGCGTCAAGCGGCGGAATAGAAGCTTAAGTGCATGAGAAAGCGGCGGCGGTGATGATGCGGCGTTTATTAACGGTGGCCCTTATAACTTTGCTGCTGGACCAGGCGATTAAGATCTGGATTCTTGAGGTGGTGATGAATCCGCCTCGCGTCATCGAGGTTCTGCCGATCTTCAATCTCGTGCTCGTCTTCAATAAAGGCGTTAGCTTTGGGATCTTCGGAGGCGATGGCGCTTGGCGCCCTATTGCGCTCTCGGTTCTGGCTCTTGTCATTACCATCGGAATGTTGGTCTGGCAGTGGCGCCAGCCCACGCGCTTGGGGTGGCTTGGCGTTGGATTAATTGCCGGCGGCGCGATTGGAAATGTCATAGACCGCCTGCACGTAAGGGCCGTTGTGGATTACTTGGATGTGCATGTGGGAGGCCACCATTGGCCTGCGTTCAATTTGGCGGATAGCGCCATAACGATTGGGGTGATGGTCATCATTGCAGTCGAGCTCTTGTGGAAAGACAAGGTTTTAGATAAAAGAGCGGGGAACAAGCAATAGGTGGAACGATGCAGTCCTATTCAAAAGCTTTAATTTCCTTGGCGCTGGGCGCGGTTTTACTTGCCGGTTGCGGTGATGTTCGCGAACAGCTTGGGTTTGGAAAGCAGTCGCCCGACGAGTTCCGGGTCGTGTCGCGCGCACCCCTGACGGTCCCGCCCAATTTTGCCGAGCGGCCTGGTGATTTGCCGGAGCCAACGCCCGGCGCACCGCGGCCGCAAACCGGTACGACCACGGATGTCGCGCGTCGCACGGTCTTTGGCGCAGAAAATGGCGGCCAGATCGCGACGGGGAATGTTGTGGCTGGTGATAGTCGGAGCATAGGGGAACGGTCGATTTTGGCCTCCGCCGGTGCTGACAATATAAATCCAGCCATTCGCCAGTTGGTCAATAATGAGACCGATCAAATCAACGACGATAACGAGGATTTCATCAAGCAGTTGATTTTCTGGCAGGACCAGCCGCCGCCGGGCGTTTTGCTTGACCCTGAAGGGGAGAGCAAGCGCTTACAGGAAAATGCGACGCTTGGGCGTGACGTGACCGAAGGCGAAACGCCGATTATCGAGCGCAGGGAAAAAGCGCTCTTCGAGTTTTAGGAGTTTGAACTTCACGCCTGGTCAAAAAAGGCGGCAATTCATCACGCTCGTGTCAGAAGGCTTGCCTTAGCCCGGCTGCACTCCTTATATCTTGTGGACGAAACACCTGGCCCGTTCTCCAATCGGCGGCAATGGGGCCTTAGGGTAAGTCTCACTCCTCTTAAGCGGAGAGGTTCTGCAAGATGATGGATTTCCGAAACTTTCTTACGCGAAAGAGAGGGCTGTTCGCTCTAGCGTTGGCTGTCTCTCTCCTGATCGGCAGTTTTGGCCCCAGCGAAAGCAAGGTTTTCGATCCAGAGGTCTTTACACTCGATAACGGCCTGAAAGTCGTGGTGATCACCAATCGCCGCGCACCGATTGTCACCCATATGCTTTGGTATGGCGTTGGCGCAGCCGATGAGGCGCCTGGCGAATCGGGGCTGGCCCATTTCCTTGAACACTTGATGTTCAAGGGGACCGAAAAGCTTGGGCCCGGTGAGTTTTCGAAGATTATCGCTGAGAATGGCGGGCGTGAAAACGCCTTCACATCCTGGGACTTTACCGGCTATTACCAAACAGTCGCGGCCGATCGCCTAGCCATTGTGATGGAACACGAAGCCGATCGCATGACTGGCTTGACCTTGAGTGATGAGATCATTTTGTCAGAACGAGAAGTCGTCCGCGAGGAGCGGCGCAGCCGCGTCGATAATAATCCAGCTTCACAACTGAACGAGATGGTGGCGGCAACGCTCTATCTAAACCATCCCTACCGTGTGCCGGTGATTGGCTGGGATCACGAAATTTCGGAATTAAATACCGAAGCGGCCTTGGCCTTCTATCGCCGCTGGTATGCCCCCAACAACGCTTATCTCGTTATCGCCGGCGACGTCGATGCCTCGGTCGTTCGGCCTTTAGCGGAGAAATTCTACGGCGTCATTCCGGCCAAGGATGTGCCGGAACGTTTGCGTCCCCTAGAGCCACCGCAACGCGCGGCAAGGCGCGTTACGCTTGAATCTCCGAGGGTCAATCAGGCGAGCGTCAATATTCGCTACCTCGCCCCCAGTTACCGGACGGCCAAAGGCACCGAGGCTTATGCGCTTCAGGTTCTGGAGGAAATCTTGGGCGGTGGATCGAGTAGCCGTCTTTATCGGTCCTTGGTGGTGGAACAAGCCGTGGCGGCAGGTGCTGGGGCTGGTTACGCCCCGACGCGCTACGATATGACCGAATTTTACTTTTACACCACACCTAGGCCTGGACGCGAATTGGCGGAGGCGGAACAAGCCCTTCGCGATGAAATCGACCGGGTCTTTGAAGAAGGGGTGAGTGAAGAGGAGGTGGCGGCTGCTAAAATTCGTCTTTCGGCAGGCGCGATATTCGCTCGTGATTCCTTAAACGCGGCCCCCAATATTATTGGGCGCGCGCTTACCAGCGGGCAGGCAATTGAAGATGTGGAGGCTTGGCCCGAACGTATCAATGCGGTCACGGTCGATGAGGTGAATGCTGCGGTTCGTGCCGTCTTCGACCCAAATAGGTCTGTAACGGGTGTGCTTTTGCCGGAGCCGACGACATGATCTTATTGATAAAGATGAAAATGCGTGGGCTGGTCCAAGTTCCTCTAACGGCTGCTATTGCAGCTCTTAGTGTTGTCGTCTTTGCCTCTCTTTTGAGCGGACCTGCTCATGCCGTTGAGGTCCAGCGTGTCGTCTCACCCGGTGGGATTGAGGCTTGGTTGGTCGAAGATCATAGTAACCCGATTATATCCCTCGAACTGGCATTTCGCGGTGGCAGTGCGCTTGATCCGGGGGGCAAAGCAGGGCTCGCCAATCTCGCCGCAGGTACAATCGATGAAGGTGCGGGCGATCTGGATTCGAGGGTTTTCCAACAAGAACTGAACGATAAATCGATTTCTCTAAGCTTTTCCGCTGGGCGCGATAACTTCTCTGGCAGTTTGCTAACGCTTAGCGTCAATCGCGACCGTGCTTTTGAATTGCTTCGTCTGGCTTTGACCCAGGCCCGCTTTGACGAAGAACCTGTGGAACGGATCCGTGCTCAGGTGCTCACCAGCATTGTTGCATCGCGCGAAGACCCAGATGCGATTGTCGGGCGAACCTTCCGCGAGGTCCTCTTTGGCGATCACCCCTATGCGAACCGGCGGCAAGGAAGTGAGGAAAGCCTTGCAGCGATAACTATTGAGGATTTGCGCGCCTTCACGGCCAAACGCTTTGCGCGTGATAACTTGCTCGTTGGCGTGGTGGGCGACATCTCTCCAGATGAACTCTCCGCACTGCTCGATCAGACCTTTATGACTTTGCCGGAAAAAGCAGAGGCCAATGAACTTCCCCAAGCCGATATCAGGGAGGAGGCCGTCACTGTCCTGGTCGAAATGGCGATACCTCAGTCGGTTGTCGCGTTCGGTCATAAGGGGGTACGGCGTGACGATCCCGATTACTATGTAGCCTACGTGATGAACCATATCTTGGGTGGTGGCAGTTTTTCATCGCGCCTTTACCGCGAAGTGCGCGAGGAAAGAGGGCTCGCTTATTCGGTTTATAGCTATCTTAGTCCCGCGGATTTCGGCTCTCTCTTGGCAGGTGGCGTGGCAACGCAAAACGCGCGGGTTGCGGAATCTCTCGACTTGATCAGGGCTGAGTGGGCGCGCATGGCTGAAGAAGGGGCGAGTGCTGAGGAACTTCAGGGCGCAAAGACCTTTCTAACGGGATCGTTCCCCTTGCGGCTATCCAGCAGTGGTGCGGTTGCGAATATGCTATTAGGGATGCAGCTCCATAATCTTGGCATAGACTATTTGGATCGCCGCAACGGGTTTATTGAGGCGATCACCCTCGAGGATCTGGGGCGCGTTGCAAAGAGGCTTCTTAAACCTGAAGCTCTTTCGGTCGTTGTCGTCGGTTCACCCAGTGGCTTGGATGTGACCGATCGCCGTGGTTTGGAGGACGGTTGAGGCTAGGCCTTCCTTGATCGCTTATTGTATTTTCATAAGTCTTTGTTGAGCCGTTGCGCTTCATTGCGCAGTGGCGCTTTTACAG
>CAXMNO010000035.1:0-4725 GCA_964194655.1 uncultured Acidimicrobiia bacterium | reverse complement strand
GCACCTGAAAATGGGACAGGCGGTGGCTTCCAGGTGGTTTTGACAAGGTAGCGGGTGGCGGAGTTGAGCAATATGAAGTGGTTTCCTAAAAAACTATTCAGCCATGAAGAAGGATCGATTGCGGTCGAATTTGCCTTCGTCGTTACCATTCTCTCTGTGATGATCGTGGGCGTGCTCGATTACGGACTTGCCTATACGCGCGAAATGCAGATGTCGAATGCGGTTCGCGCGGGCACTCAATTTGCGCTGGCGCGCCATCCTGATATTGGTGCGGATGCCGATGTCAATGACGCTCTCATTTCGGTCGGGACGATTAGAAACCAGGTGGCTCTAGCCGCACCATTTGTGACTGATCCGGCAAACCAAATCGATATCACTATTACTTGTGACTGCCTGGATACGCTCAGCAACCCCCTCACATCTGTCTGCACGAGTGAGGCAGAACTGTCTGCGAACTGCGCCACCGTAGAGGCAACCTATTTGAGTGTGGAAATGAGTCTCCCTTACGATATGACAATCACCTTCCCAGGGTTTCCCAGTCAGTTAAATCTTTCAAGTGATCATACAGTGTTGATCCAAAAGAACTAATCCGGTGCGCGGTAGCCCGGCAATCATCCAGAGAGGGTGAAAGATGAAATTCAAAGCCGTCAGTAAAGTCATTGGAAAGCTCTTTCGCCAAAACGAAGGCAGCCTTGCTGTCGAGTTCGCATTGACAGCCATACCCATGGTGCTGCTGGTCGGTGGCTTGGTTGAGTTCGCGCGCTACAGCTATGCACAGTCAGCTCTTAACTTTGCAGCGGAAGAGGCAACGCGTTACGCCGTGGTTCGTGGCGGCTCGGTGACGGAAAGCGAATTAATCACCGTCGCCCAGGATTCAATGCTCTTCTTGGATACGGGCCTTTCGGCGATTTGTATTACTGCACCGGCAGGAACCGCGACCGCCGAGATCACCGTAGAGATTAGTTATGACTACGAGCCGATCCTGCCAATTGCTGGGCGGAACATTACCCTGTCCGGTGAATCGGTCGGTTTCATCGCCTTCTCGCCCCTCAATCCGACCTCGAACATTTCTGAAGATTGTGCAGCACCGACCTAGAACCTTCCAATTCCCTGGTTAAATGAAAGGGGCGTGGCTCAAATCGGGCCGCGCCTCTTCCCTTTCTTGCACCTGGATGCAACAATGCAGCCAGGGCTTGCGGAACAAATAATTGAGGGGCTTGAAACCCATGTCCGTCAAAAATGTCAGCGAACTGCTCAACATCATCCATGCGGGCGCGCCGATCAAGATAAAGGCAAGCCACTTCGCGATTGATGAACTTATCACCATTGCCAATGCCTGCGGACAAGATGGTGTGAAGATGGAGATCGAGGGCGGGCTCTATCTTCGTACCGCCGACCTCTTAGACATTGCAAAGGTTGGTCAGGGCCAGGTGACCATCGCGGAATAGCCTGGGGAAGCCTTCCTTTTAGGCCCGCTTATGTATCGGACCCACGCAATTGCGACTTGACGCGCGCGTTTGAGGAACTTAGGTTGCGCGCTATTCAAGAGGAAAGTTTGTCCCTCGGTCGAAATCCCTATGTTTTGGGGAAGCCCCGCCAGCCCGCGAGTTTCGCGCACTGGCGCGAATGTCGTTTGGGATTTGATTGTTCTCTTGGTGGGTACGTAATGCATCAGCGACCAAGGATGCATGGGGCCAACTATGAATAGGGTGAGACCCTGAATGTTCGATAGTTTGCAAGATCGCTTAGGCGAAGTCTTTTCCAAACTCACGCGCCGTGGCGCGCTGAGCGAGGAGGACGTCACCGCTGCTCTTCGCGAGGTCCGGGTAGCCCTGCTGGAGGCAGACGTTGCCCTGCCGGTGGTGAAGGATTTCATCGACGCGATAAAGGACAAAGCCGTCGGCCAGCAGGTGTTCCGCTCTGTCGCACCAGGCCAGCAAGTTATCAAGGTCGTCCACGATCACCTTGTCGAATTCCTTGGTAGGGAAGCAGTCGAGCTTGAAACGAAAGCCGGTCCGCCAACCATCATGATGTTGGTGGGGCTTCAAGGTTCGGGTAAGACAACGACGTCTGCCAAAATCGCGCGCCGCTTGTTCGAGCGCGAGCGCAAGAAGGTCATCATGGCCTCCCTCGACGTGCGCCGCCCGGCTGCCCAGGAACAGCTGCGGGTGCTTGGCGAGCAAAGCGGGATTGCCACACTGCCTGTAGTCCCCGGCCAGTCGCCTGTCGCCATTGCCAAGCGCGCCGTTCAGACAGGGTCGCTTGAAGGCTACGATATTATTTTGCTTGATACTGCTGGCCGCCTTTCCATCGACGAGGAGTTGATGGAGGAAGTGGCCGCGATTAAGGCTGCGGCCAAGCCACACGAAATTTTGCTCGTCGCCGACGCCATGACTGGCCAGGACGCGGTCGGCGTTGCTGAGCGGTTCCATGAAAAGCTGAACCTTTCAGGTATTGTTCTTACCCGTATCGATGGTGATGCGCGCGGTGGCGCTGCGCTTTCCATGCGTGCGGTGACTGGTTGCCCGATCAAGTTGTTGGGCACGGGCGAAAAGCTGGACGCGCTGGAGGCTTTCCACCCTGATCGTATCGCATCACGAATTCTCGGCATGGGGGATGTCGTTTCCCTGGTCGAGAAGGTGCAGGAAACGTTCGAGAAGGAAGAGGCCGAAAAGCTTGCCAGGAAGCTCAAGAAAGGCAGCTTCGATCTGGAAGATATGGCAACCCAACTTCGCCAGATGCAGAAGTTGGGCGGCCTTTCTGGCCTGATGAGCATGCTGCCGGGCATTAACAAAAGCCAGATGCAGCAGATCCAAAAGCAAAGCCTCGACGACACCATGGTCAAGCGGCAGCTTGCGATTATTTCCTCAATGACACCTGCTGAGCGCACAAAGCCCGAGTTGATCAAGGCATCACGCCGTCAGCGTATCGCCAAGGGGTCTGGCACGAGCGTGCAGGATGTGAACAAGCTTTTGAAGCAGTTCACCCAGGCGAACAAAATGATGAAGCGTGTCAGCAAGATGGAAAAGAAGGGTAAGCTTCCTGGTGGTCTGGGCGGTTTATTGGGGGCCGATGCTGGACCAGGTGATCTCGGCGGTGGCCTTGGCGGTGGTGGTCTGCCACCCGGCTTCCCAGGCCCCAAGGGCGGAGGGGTTAAGTTCTAATGCTCTCCCACGTTACCATAGGAACGAATGATGTCTCATCGGCAAGGCGCTTTTATGATGCAGTCTTCGCGACGCTTGGCTATAGCTGCGTTCGCGACTATGGCGATGAGGGCATTGCCTATGCGGCGGCGGATGAAAGCGGGTCTTGGACCTACGTCGTCAAGCCGTTCGATGGTGGCGAGGCGTCTTTCGGGAACGGGACGCATTTTGCCTATTTGGCAAAAACCCGGGCGGCGGTTGACGCTTTTCATGCGGCAGCTTTGGCCGAAGGTGGCACTGACGAAGGTGCGCCGGGCCTGCGGCCCAATTATTCGGAACACTACTACGGGGCCTATGTCCGCGACCTCGACGGCAACAAGTTGCAGGCTGTCTGCTATGCGCCGAAGTGAAGGATGTTTGGTCGAGTGAACGTTAGTTGAATCTATTGGAATTTTGAACACCAACTTGGAGTAACGAGCAGCTATGTCTCTTAAAATTCGCCTGGCACGTGGCGGTACAAAGAAACGTCCGTTCTATCGCATTGTCGTAGCCGATTCGCGCAGCCCGCGCGATGGTCGCTTCATCGAGAAGATCGGCACCTATAATCCCATGCTGGCCAAGGATCACCCAGATCGCGTGACCTTGAATGAGGAGCGTGCAAAGCACTGGCTTTCCTTTGGAGCACAGGCCAGCGACCGCGTGGCGCGCTTCTTGGCGGCGGCTGAGTTGATGGACGCGCGCTCGGTGCGCGAGCAAACCAAGCAGAGCAAGCCCAAAGCCAAAGCGATGGAGCGCGAAGCTGAGCGGGCGGAAAAAGCCGCTGCTGCTGCCGCAGAAGCTGCTAAGCCTGCAGAAGAGGCCGCAGAGGCCGCAGAGGCCGCTAGCGAAGAAGCTTCGGCCTAACGATCGCGACTCGGCCCTGGGGCGAAGTTCTCATCGTCCGGAGTATGAATTGGCATGGCTGAAGCAAGGGTCTGCGTTGCTGCGATTGCAGGTGCCCACGGTGTGCGGGGCTTGGTTAAAATCAAGCCTTTCACCGAGGTGGCCGAAGATGTCGCCGCCTATGGCCCGCTAAGCGACGAGGCAGGTAAACGCCATTTTGATCTAGAGCTGAAAGGCCAGGTCAAGGGACTTTTGCTTGCGAAGGTTGGCGGTGTCACCGATCGTGACGTAGCACAGGCCTTGCAGGGAACGCGCCTCTACGTCGCGCGTTCCGCCTTGCCGGAGCCGGCTGAGGACGAGACCTATTACCACGCCGATCTTATCGGTCTTCGCGTGGAAACGGAATCGGGTGAGGCTTTGGGCCAGGTCAAGGCGATCTATGACTTCGGGGCGGGAGACGTCCTTGAAGTTAAAGCCGAAGGGGGGGCTGACTTTTTTCTTCCCTTCACGAAGGCCCAAGTGCCCTTGGTCGACGTTGCGAACGGTCGCTTGGTAGCAATGCCGGTGGTTGAGAGCGAAGAGGACGAGGCCATGCCGGTGGATGAGAGCGAAGAGGATACTAAAAGCGTCGAACGCGGCGCTTGAACGAGGGGCTGTGAGCCCTTCTGGGTGGTGGGAGAAATTTCCTTATCGGAGATGA
>CAXMNO010000034.1:0-10849 GCA_964194655.1 uncultured Acidimicrobiia bacterium | reverse complement strand
ATATCCGCATCAGCAAAATCGGTCCGCAGCACAAGACCTTTCTCATCAAGCGCGCGGATTTCCTGACCCTCGGGCCAGAACGGAACGTCATGGCCGTTGATTATCTCCGAATTACTCGTCATAGCGCGCGCCCTTTATCCCTTTGGTCTTGATTGCACGCGCGCAGTAAAACGTGCCCGCAGCACTCCAGCAAGCCTTCCTTTGTGAGTACAACATTAAAAAGATCCGGCCAGGGGTCTGGCCACTAACCCCGTTTCAAAAAGTCACGGCAAGCTGGGATACTGCCCAGGGTTTCTGCCGCATAAACGCCCCTTGCGATGGCGCGCGCAACACAGGCTGTTGCCATCATGCCAAGGCGTATAAGCCCGTTCGGCGGGTCTTCCAGCGCCACCCTTCCTGTTGAGAGTGCGAAAACCGCATCCCCATCATAAGGCGTATGGGCTGGTCGAATCGCTAGTGCAATTCCGTCTTGAGCCATAATCGCAAGGCGCCTGGCAGAAGCGCTATCCAGTTCCGCATCCGTGGCTACGACGACAAGGGTTGTATTCGTACCCATCTCCAAACGAGGAATTTTCAGATCGAAGGGTGGGACTTCTCGTGGTGGCACAAGGCCACCGAATTCATTGCCCTGCTCATAGGGCCACGCCCAAAATGCCATGCCTCCATCTTCGCTGGAAACTGGCATCAAGGTTGCGCCAACAGAGTTAACTGCTGCCAGTGCCGCAACGGTGATACCTGTTTCTTGGTCGAGAAAAGAGGCTGTGCCCAACCCGCCCTTAAGACTTCCTGCCGTTGCGCCATAGCCAGCCCCGGCATTGCCAATCGCGAAGTCGGTGCCCGCAACATCGAGAGCGCGACGCCCAAGATCGCGGTACGGCGGGGTTTTACCCCAAGCCTTATCGCCACCGTTAGCCAAATCGAAAAGGATAGCCGAGGGCACGATGGGAATGCGGTGACCGGCGGCCTCAAACCCTCTTCCCATGGCCGCAAGTTCCGTCATAACGGCGCCCGCCGCATCCAAGCCGTGGGCTGAACCACCTGCCAACACCAATGCATCGATCCGATCGACAAGGCAATCGGGGTTTAGGAGATCGGTTTCGCGTGTCCCGGGCGCACCGCCTCTCACATCGACCGCCGCAACAGCTCCTTCTTGCGGCAAGATTACCGTCACACCGCTGCGGACCTTCTCATCTTGTGCATTGCCAACGGCAATCCCCGGCACATCGGTTAAGCTATTGCGTGGGCCTGGAATAACGCTTTCACCAATTCTGGTCATGAAGCCCCCACCGTCATCGTTCAAGCCGATCAGTCACAGCTAATATTCCCCCACCACAATGAGGTCCACTTGTCGAAGAAGCTCCCCCATGCCATCGTCGCGAAGACCGCTGCGATCTAAGGCCTGCAGTGTTTCGGCAAGATAATCCCGGCAGCGGCCAAACTTCCCAACGGCCGCGGCGATAATTTCAGCTTGGCTACGCAATTCCAATTCACCCGCGAACTGTGGATGGCTCTCATCGACCACGAAGGTTATGGCCCGGCGCTCACCACCCTCCCCTTCAAACTTAAGCCAATGGGGTCGATAGATGCCAGTCAACATCTCGCGGTCCCAAAGGGCATGAAGGCCCTCACCCAATGTGGCCTCGCTCAGGCGGAAAAGTTTGCCACCAACCCTTCCCTCTCTACGCCTCAGACCGAGCCCTAGACCAGGGTTTTCAAGGCTGCCTCTTGCGATCACGGTCCAAATACAAAAGGAACGAGCATGTCCTTCAAGGCGTGCGTCTTCCACATGGTCATAATCAAAGCAAGGCTTCCACATCAGCGAGCCATAGCCGAAGACCCATAAGGGCTCTTCCCCTGATCGCAACGCCAATGTTTCCCTTAGACTTTTCGCGCGCTCCGCATCGCTAAGTTCGCGAAAACGCTGCCTTGGCTTGATCGAATGTTGCGTTGCTTTGGAGGGCGCTGTTTCCATGTATTGGTGCTCTATCTAAATGCCGGCTCGTCAAACGAACGGAGCTTGCGCGAATGGAGCGATTCGACACCTTGGTCACGAAGGCTTTCCATTGTCGAGATTCCGATCTTTAGATGCTGTGCCACCCGTTCTTGATAGAAGCGATTGGCCATGCCTGGCATCTTCAATTCCCCATGAAGCGGCTTATCTGAGACGCAAAGAAGCGTTCCATAGGGGACACGGAAACGATACCCGTTGGCGGCAATCGTCGCAGATTCCATATCGACCGCAATCGCGCGCGAGTAATGCATCTGCTGTGCAAGGTCCTGGCGTCTCAGCTCCCAATCCCTATCGTCTGTTGTAAAGACAGTTCCAGTGCGTAGCCTGCTTTTCAACTCTGCTTCTTCCAAATGGCATATGTCAGCCACCCCCTGGGTCAAGGCGACTTGAACCTCAGCGATCGGCGGCACCGGCACCCAGGGCGGCAAATCTTCATCCAGGACGTGGTCTGAACGCGCATAGGCGTGGGCCAAAACATAATCGCCCAGGTCCTGCGATTTTCTCAAACCCCCGCAATGCCCCACCATGATCCAGCAATGGGGGCGCAAAACGGCGAGGTGGTCGGTGATTGTCTTAGCATTCGACGGACCGATGCCGATGTTGACCAGCGTGATCCCTAGGTGCTTATCGCGCATCAGGTGATAGGCTGGCATCTGCGGTGCCTTTGAGGGGTGACCGCGAACCTCCCGTTTTTCGGTCAGGCGGGGATTGTGCGTAACGTCGTTCCCCGGTCCCACAAAACATTTATAGGTATCGCCGTTTTGTATTTCATCTAAGCCATATTCGATGAATTCGTCGACATAGCGCTGGTAGTTGGTGAAAAGCACAAATCGCTGAAAATATTCCGGCGACGTCCCCGTATAGTGCGAAAGCCGGACGAGGGAAAAATCGACCCGCTCAGCCCCAAAAAGCGTTAGGGGTTGCGGATCGCCGGGCTCAAGCTCATAGGTGCCATTGGCGATCGAATCGTCGATACGCCGCAAATCCGGCATCGGGAAATGGCTTTGAATCTGCCTGACACGCGCTTCATTGCCGCCGTTTTCAACCGCCTCCACGACAAAAGGCAAAGGGATTTGTTGACGGCTGCGTCCGACAAAGACAGGGCCCGGATGGTTCAACAGCAAGTGTCCTAACTGCTCCAAATAATAGCTTTTGAAAAGATCAGGGCGCGTCAACGTAGCGCCAAAAGCACCCGGTGCCGCTAGCGTGCCGTAGGCCCTTGAAGTGGAGGAGGTGAAACCTTCGCTTTCAGCCGTAATGCCAAGATAGGGGTAACAGGCCCCTTCCAAGTGAGGGGCAATACCCTTCTTCATAAACCCATCAAGCCCAGCGCAAAGCATTGATGCGCTTTCTTGATAGATCTCCTCAATACGCCCGAAGGCCGAGGCCGGATTGTCGTAGGCTCGCAAATCATCCGCACGGCTGCGATGCGCTTCTTCCATAACACCTCCATACTCATCTCTAGGCAAATTCACCTCTAAGTACGAGTTTAACATGCCAATGCTAGCATCGTCCGCTAAAGAAAAAGCCCCGCTCAATTTTGAGCGGGGCTTTCTTTTCAGTCTTAAGGCGATGCTTCTTTAGACCACCGAGGCAATCCAGTCCGCCAACTGATTCTTAGGAAGGGCGCCAACCTTGGTGGCGGCAACTTGACCATCCTTGAAAAGGATCAATGTCGGGATACCACGCACGCCATATTGCTGCGGCGTCATCGGATTATCATCGATGTTGAGCTTCGCAACGGTGATCTGCCCGTCCATCTCAGCCGAGATTTCTTCGAGTGCAGGCGCGATTATCTTGCACGGACCGCACCACTCGGCCCAAAAATCGACCAGAACGGGACCATCGGCTTCAAGCACATCGGCCTTAAAATTATCGTCGCTGGTGTGCGTTGTTGTCATTATAAACCCCTATCATCTGCGCTTCGTACCTAACGGCAGTAGCAATAAAGTCTTGAAGGCACAATGTAGGCATCCCCTGGGTGTCGTCAAGGCATCGAACAGCTTTACCTTTGCATGGCACCTATGCGGCAGTTCACAATTTTATTTTGCAAGCGGCCTAAAACAACACCTCATCCAAGGCAGGGTCATCAAGCTGCATAAAGTGAAGATCATCCGTCCAGAGCAGATAGCACTCGATGATCTTCCCCGGGTAGACCTTCCCTAAAACAGCCCGGTAAGCAGCCATCTGCGAGAGATAAATGAGAGGCACATCGGCTGCCGTTTCGGGTGGAGGCCGGTTGGTCTTATAATCGATAATCATCAAGGTATCGCCAACTTGGACCAAGCGGTCGACCTGTCCCGATACCACACGCGCTTCCCCTTCGCTCTCTATAAGACCGGTAATCGGCACTTCTGCCTGGCTTCCAGGGCCAAAAAGGGCTGCCAAGTCAGGCGCATCAAGAACTGCCAGGGTCTCGGCAATCATTGCATCTAGTTCTCCCTCGCCAACATCCGTCATTAAAGGCGTGAGAAATCGCCGCGCGACGCCCCTACGTCGCTCTGGTCCGATTTCAGGAAGGCTTTGAAGTAAGCGGTGGATCAGGCGGCCACGCTGAAAGCGCCTTTCCCCACTGCGATCCAATGGCGACAACAATGCTGGTTCTAAGAGGGCTGGGCGTGACGGGCGCAAGGGTGCAGGTGGCCAGGGCTCAGCCGGGGCATTTCGTTCAACCCATGACGGAGTCACGGCCTTTTCGAATTCCGGCTGGGAGCCTTTGGCCTCCTCCTTGCTGCCAACTTCACCCCGCCCCTCAAGACGCAGCACCTCCCCATCTTCACCTGGAAGCGTAAGAATTTCCATAGAGTCCGGTGCATCGGCAGCTAAGGCTTCAAGACCCAAGCGCGCTAGATGGTACCAGGTGCCCCCACCCGATTCGCGCCGGGTATTCCAGCCACAAAGATAAAGCCTGTCCTCCGCGCGCGTCATCGCGACATAAAGAAGACGGCGATATTCTTCCTCCTGCAAAGCTCGTGCCTCAGCGCCAAGCGCCGCTGTCAACCGCACAGAATAGCTTTTGCGCACCGGCCACAAAGGCAAGCCGTCCCCTGCCTTCGGCCAGAGCAAACCTTGAGAAGGGCGTGGTTTTTGCAGGGTATCCGGCAGGAAGACAACAGGGGCTTGCAAACCCTTCGCACCATGGACGGTCATGATGCGGACAGCGGCCAAACCATGTTCCATATCACGCTTGATTTCCTGTTCCCCTCTTTCCAGCCAATGCAAAAAGCCTTCAAGCGAGGGGGTGTAGTCGCGCTCATAGAAAAGTAGGAGAGAGAGGAATTCCTCAATTGGGTCCGCCGCCTCGCCGCCTAAGCGCGCCAAAAGCTTTTTACGCCCGCCACGGGTCCCAAGAAGATCGGCATAGAATTCATAGGGCGGGCGAAAATCAGCCTGCGCTAAAAGGTCGGAGAGATCCTCCCATGCCGCTCTTATCGACGGGGCATCTTTACTCGATGTCCTTTCGCCTTCAGCCTTTGCCGCTTCCTCAAGTGACGACCAAAGGCTCTGCTTTTCCCGGCGATGGTGGGCCAACTGGAAGAGCTGATCTTCGCTCAATCCGACCAACGGGCTCTTTAAAAGGCTTGCGAGGGTTAAATTATCTTCCGGCTGCAACATAACCCGGCCGAGTGCTATGAGGTCTTGAACGGCGAGCTGCTCGGTCAAGACCATACGGTCGATACCTGCGACCGGCACATCGAGGGCTTTCAGCTCGCGCACCAGCTCTTCTACGAAGGTGTTGCGCCGCCTTACCAAGATCAACACATCATCGGGCCTGAGCCGCCTGCCCTTGGAGGCCAAAAGACATTCGCGGTCTTCTTCACCCTTCGGGTCGATCGTCCAGTAGTGAATGAGGCGGGCGATCTTTCGAGCTAACCGGCGCATTGCCGGTAAAGTTTGGCGCCGCTCGAAAGGCAAGGCCCATTCATCGGCTTCGCGCTCAGGCGGATCGATAGGCGGCCAAAGCTCAACCCTTCCAGGTTCGCCAACACGCGCGGGTCTATGCGTTATCTCTTCTTCCGCAAAGCCGACGCCCTTTCGCGCCTCCGCTTCAGCAAAGGTCGCATCGACTGCGGCCAGCACTACGGCGGTTGAGCGGAAGGAAACCTCCATCGGGACCAAAGCCCAACTCCGCCCGGCGCTGGTAACCTTCGCCTGGAAATAGTTCCGCATGGCTTCGAAAACTGCAGGATCCGCGCGCTGGAAGGAGTAGATCGATTGCTTGGCGTCCCCTACGACAAATAAGGTCCGTTCCACCTCCCGCGCGCCTGCACCTGCGAAGAACTCTTCCGTTAAGGCGCGTACAACCTCCCACTGGTCGGGATTTGTATCTTGTGCCTCGTCGATCAAAACATGATCAATACCGCCATCGAGCTTATAGAGAACCCAAGCAGCAGCACCCGGCCCACTTAGAAGATCACGGGCAATCAAAATCAGATCGTCGTAGTCGAGAAGTGCGCGTGAGCGTTTGGCGGCCTCATAAGCCTCTAGAATGGCACCGCCGACAGTGATCAAGGCTGCATTTGCCCGCGCGATACGCGCCGCATTCACGCGCTCCAAAATAACCTGGAGACGTTCGGCTTCATCAACCATAACGTCGTGAGCAGTGGGGAAAGCTGCCAAAGCGTCTTTTGTGAGGAGCCTTGATCGACGCTCTGCTTTTTCCGTTAGGAAAAGTCCACGGTATTCATCGAAAAGGACCGCGCGCTTAGCGTCATTACCCGCCAACCAATCCCAAAGTACTTTTGCTTTAGGGCCTTCCGTCTTCGATCCAGCCTCAAAAGCACGGGCAACATCGCGCAGCCCTGCCTCATCCGCCGCACCCATGCGCCAAACTTCTTCTAGAAGGATTTCAGGCGTATCGCCCTCACGCACATCCAAAAGATGATAGAGGGCGGCAATCGCTGCTTCCCTTCCTCCCGGACGCCGCAAGGCGCGCGTCAAACGGCTTCGCTCTCTAACAAGCTCTTGCATCAAGCCGTCGAAGGAAAGTTCGTGCGCCTCAACTGCCAATTCGGCCATAGCCTCGGCAAGGGGACCGGTGGTTCCAGCCTCCGACAAGACCCGGTGTCTTGCGCCCGTTAGGATCTCGCCAGCCTCGCGGTCATCCATAATTTTGGCCTGTGGCGCGACACCTGCTTCTAGGGGAAAGCGCGAGAGAAGCGCCTGGCAGAAGGCATGGATTGTCTGGACTTTCATGCCGCCAGGCGTGTCGAGGACTTCAGCAAATAAGCGGCGCGCACGCTTCATCACTTCGCGCGTCGGCGCAGTCCCTGTCAGCTCGCCCAGAGACACCTCCAGCTTTTCAGGTGCCATAACAGCCCACTTGGCAAGCAGACCAGCCAAGCGGTTCGACATTTCAGCCGCTGCAGCCTTCGTAAAGGTGAGACAGAGCAGCCGCTCGGGCCTGCAACCCGTCAAAAGCAGGCCTAGCACGCGGTCTGTCAGGACCTTCGTTTTCCCGCTGCCCGCTGAGGCGGAGACCCAGGCGTTTGTCTCAGGGTGCGCAGCATCGCGCTGTCTGGCACCGGCAAGGGCTTTGGGATCATCGTCGGATAAAAGGCTCACCCGTCATCCTCCTCAGCCACACCCCATTCCTTCAAGCGCGCCAAATGCCCATAGTCGCTGTAGTCCGGCGCCCAGTCTGCCCGAGGGATCGCCGGGTAGGGCGTTTTAGGATCCTGAAACGCCTCGACCAGGCGTGTGACACGATCAAGCGTCTCTTCGGCAAGCTGTGCCGCATCAACCTTTAGGTCTCTGACTTCGCCCGCTGGCACGCCGCCGGAGAGCCGCCAATAAGAAAGGTTTGTAACGCTTGCCGGGCCCAAGGCCTCAAAGCCGCCGGAAATTGCAATCGCGGCCTCAAGCGGAAGCTGACAAGCAGGCCCCGATAGCACTAGGCTCTTTTTCGGCGGCTGCCCGGTCTTGTAATCGAGGATCCTGTGGCCGCCATCTTGAAGTTGATCGATCCGGTCGGCCTTAGCGGTGATCTCAAAATCGCCGCTCGCGAGCTCAAGGACCAACTTACCGGACAATTCGGCAAATGAGCGCGTGATAGTCCCTCTCTCCTCGCGTTCTTGCGCGACAACCCATTCGGCCACCCGGCAAAAGCGTGGCCACCAGAAAGCTTTTAATCCAGGGCGGTCATCCAGCCCCGCGAAGGCCTCGCGGCCCATCTCGACCAATCGCTCTTCGGCGTCTTGTGGTAGGGTATCGGGGAAAGCTGCGACGAAGCGCTCCAACACCGCATGCATCATAGTTCCGCGATCCGCCGCACTAGGGTCTGCATCAATCGGATCAAGCGCGCGTAGCCTCAGGATTCGCTCGGCATAGAGGCCATAAGGATCGCGCATCCAAGCCTCAATCCGCGTGACTGAAAGCCTCGTCGGGCGGGCAGAAAGGGGAGGGCGTGGCTCCGGTGGCAAACAAGGGCGGACGACCTCCGGCAAATCCAGAGTTTCCGCCCAAGACGCCCAAGACCTTTCGCTAACCCATGACTTTTCAGGAACCTCGGCCTTCGCCGCCTCATCAATCGCAGCCGTCAAGGCATCCATGCGCAATAGCCAGCGCGAGGGGACCGTGGGTGATCCCTCCATTCGTTTTGCGCGCGTGAGAAAAAGCTCCCCAGCACTGCAAGCTGATAGGAAGTCATGGGCAGAAAGGCCGATCCGCCGCTCAGGCGAGGGGAGTCCAAAGGCCTCGCGCATTGGGCGGCTAAGCCATGGCCCTGGCTCTGTGATCATAGGCCACACGCCCTCATTCATGCCACCAAGGACAAGCCGGTCAAAGCGCTGTAAGCGCGCCTCCAGCGGACCTAGGACCATAAGCCTTGGGTGTCGGCCATACTTCGGGCGCACAACACGCCCTTCAATCAAAGCATCGAAAATACGCGGATATGCCCGGGGCCAAATGGGCTGGGCTGCATGGGCTTGGCTCAAAAGGTCGGCGAGGAAGACTGCAGCAGCTTCTCCCGCGTCCTCACACCACAAGCGATCCGCACCACTTTCCCTATCGCTTTCTGCCAGCGTCTCGCTCGTCTTTAGATGAGCGCGGAGTAAGACATTGAGTGGCACCTTTTCGCCTTCGAAAAGCTCGGCCAGTTCTGATAAGCAACGGGCGACCCCATCCCACCAGAGCATCAAATCTTCGCGCAGACCCACGCCATCCAAAGCATGCGTGATGCCCTGCAAGCCGGGCGCTGGCCTGGGACCACGAAGCACCGCGCGCTCTAGTGCGCGTACTTGTCGGCGAAAAGCGCCCGGGGCCAGGCCGCCTGCTGCTAACGGATGTTTCAAAAGCGCTAAAAGAGAAATCGGCGTCCAGTTTTCAGCGGCAGCTTCAGCTAAAAGGCGAAGAAAATTGCCCGGTGTGGTCTTCATCAAGGGGATACCGGCTGAATCGTCCAAGGCGATGCCCCAGCGCCCCAACTCCGATGCAACGCGCCTGGCAAGCGTTCTGTCAGGCGTGACCAGGGCTGCCGTGCGCCCTGGCACCTCGAGTGTTTCGCGGAGCAAAAGCGCAATGGCGCGGGCTTCTTCACCTGGGTCCGCACAGTCCACCCGGCACAAGCTCTGGCTTAGATCGGCGATGGCTTCCTTAGGAAATTCACCCGCCACCTCACTCCAGCGTTCCGCCGCTGCTGCTGGGAGGAGGGCCGCCTCCAAGAATCGCCACCGTTGTATATTTTCAGCGTGTGATTTACCGCCGGGCCATAACTGGACGTCATCTCGATTATAGCCAAGATCGGTCAGAAAGACCGCCAATCCATACTGCGGATGGGTCGGATCGGCGCCAATCGCATCCCAAAGCGCCTCGTCGGCTTCGAGATCTAGTCCTGGCAGGACGACCGCCCCTTGCGGCATCTTCAAGACCGCCGCCGCCAAGGCCCTGGTCGCCGGAACAGAACCCGTGGAGCCAGCGATAATTACTGGGTCTAACGGTGGATTACGTGACCAGTGCGCGACCTGTTCGGCTGCTAGGAGCGCACGCCTTTTAGCAGGCCCGATTGTCCCTTCCTCGGCTTCGATCGCCGGCCACCAGTCGAGGAGAATTTCGAGAAAATCGAGCGTCTCGCGCCAATGGCGCGCATAGCTATCAGGCACGAGATTTTTTAGCGCCTCGAGGGAGAGCCCTTCACTTTCAACAGAATCAAGAAAGCGGGCCAACTCCTTTGCCAAACGTATCGCATGCTCGTCACCAAGGCGCGTTCTTTCGCCTTCCCTGCGCGATTCTTCCCATTTTCGAATAAGGACCGAGAGCAGTAACGTGCGGCGCAGCTCCGGCATAGCCGGTGGAACCGCTTCATCCGCCAAATCAAGCGCGCCATCGCTTTCATCGCTTAAAAGCAGCTCCTCATCATCCAGATCTCCTAGGGGGATCATGCGCGGCAAAATGAGGGCGCGACCCTCGGATGCTTCAAGAAAGGCGTCTTGGACGCTGCGGCACGAACGACGCGTCGGCAGATAAAGTGTGATTTTGGCAAGGGCGAGGGGATCCTCGCCCCAAGTTTCTAAAATCCCCGCCGCCAGCTGTGCTGCAAACGGCACGTTCGCATCGATGCTGAAAAACCCGCGTTTTGAAGTCGCCTCAGCTAACTGCTCACCAACCTCCGACAAGGAAATCCCCTATTTTGAACCTATGCGTCTGCTCACTTGGTCGCGGAGTGAAGCGAGAGATGGTGAAAAACTGCCTCAACATCGCTAAGGGCGCGAGCGGTTCCGACATGAAACCATTCACCATCATGACGAAGACCCCAAAGGCGATCCAGCTCTTCTGCCTTGTCATAGATAAGATTAAGAGAAAAAGGGCCATCCCCACAGTCTTTAAAGACCTCAGGCTTTA
>CAXMNO010000033.1:0-2540 GCA_964194655.1 uncultured Acidimicrobiia bacterium | reverse complement strand
TCGGGATATCCCAGCCCCACACTCGGGACTCATTGGTCTCTCCGGACCATGGGGCCGATGCGTACAGCCCCTAAACCCCCAGGAAGAGGCCTCAATTCCGCACCATCAAAATCCTGAAAAACACTGTGATATCAATAACTTAAGTCGTGGCGGAGGGGGAGGGATTCGAACCCCCGGACCGGGGTTACCGGTCAACGGTTTTCAAGACCGCCGCATTCGACCGCTCTGCCACCCCTCCGCATGCTCCCCGCTGCTTAGCAAATCAGTGATTCGGGGAAAAGCCTTTTTAAGGGGTAAGAGCGAGAGAAAGTTATTAAGTTCCGGATTCACGAAATTTTAACCTTAAATTTTCAGAATTTGTAAAAGATTCGCGAACGATCCGGCAGTTTTCTCGGCTCAGAGGTGAAGAGCTGAGGTTGGCGTGTGGTTTGATTAAGGAGAATCGTAAGATGCCATTTTTTGCATCGGCTATAGCCAAGCGCACGCCGTTCAGTGACTTTCTTGGCAAAAAAGGTAAGAGTGCTGAACCCTCAAGCGTGGATGAAGATAACCTCATCACCGAACAAGAACCTGCGATAACGCCGGAAAGCGACGAAGAGGGCTTGGAGCAAACAATCTCGAAGGAGGAAGATACTCAGCCGCCTCCGATCGATCTGAGTGAATATGAGCCCGTTTCTCTGTATGACGCAGCCAGAAATCTTGATTTATCGATCGATGAATTGAAGAACCGATTCCGCAAAGGCATCTATCGCGGGTTCGTGCGCAATGGTGAGCTCTTTATTTACATAAGGGCAAGTGAAATAGCCGAGGCCAATGAGGATCAAAGTAACACGGTCGAACCGGACTCACAGCTCACAAGTGGCGCAACATTGGGCCAAGGTCTCCACACTGTTGTTGAATTCCAGAAAATTGAAATCAACCGCCTCATCAGGGCTAACAAAGAGATCAAGGCGGAAAAAGATCGGCTTTATCTCTTCCTTGAGCGTGAACAGGTGCTTCGCCAAGGCCTTCAGCGCACGATAGACCGGGTTTCCGCGCGATTGGATGCACTGGCCGAACTTGAAAAAATTGAATGTGACAGCGCTGTGAAACTTTCCAGCCCGAGTGAGAAAGAAAGCTAATCCGTCGTCTATAAAATCAGCGTCTATAAAACCATGGGATTGTTTATACAGATCGGGCCGGAAACATTTTGCTCCGACCCGTCTGCCTAGGTGTGCGGCCCGGCAGTGGGGGAACTTCCGAACCGCGGCCCAATCTCTGAGCCCTGGGGTTGTGATCCAAAAGCATCAGAGATCTATAGTTAAATATGAATGTGGGTTTGTGAATTTAATATTTAATGAATGATATCAAAAGTTTAATAGATATTTATGATAAATGCCTTGAAAAGCTGGAGGCTTAAAGATTAACGGAGTATTACGCCTTTGCCTGCCAAAATCGCCTATTCGCTTGGAATCGCAGATTGGGCGCGAAGCATCATGACGAGTGTGAGTTAAGCGAACATGGTCGATGGCTGTCTTAAATCGCTGCTTTTTACTTTGTTAGCGGCATCCTTGGGCCTTTCTTTTGTGGGGATCTGGGATAGTCCGTTAGCCCAGGCCCAAAATGGGGGCTATATCAACCCGCAAGAACCCTTGGGTGTTCGCCCCCGACCGGTGGATCCCAAAATCGATTATCAACGCCGTGGTTCACGCGTCGTCTTCCGCAGCGCAGAGCCGCGAGATGACGCCTGGATTTATAATGCGGAAATGAGCCGTTCTTGTAGGAGGGGGAACTTTAAACAGAGAGCGGACCGACGCTTCGTGGCTTTGTTCGGCGAGGACGTTTACGGCGCGGCGATTGGCGGTCACGCGAGCCTCATCGATAATGTGCGTTTGGGCGAAGCCAGCGTACTCTATATTTTTCGAGGCCAAGGCTCAACGAGGTGCCGCGTCTATCATCGCGGCGAGGATTGAGGGGGCGAACTTGGCGAAGCGAAGGCTAGTTATGCATTGCCCCAATGCGATCAATCCGGCAAGACTTTCGAAGTGTGGCGCTATCGGAGTCGGAATTGTGTCATCGCCCTACCTTTCCAAGGCACGCGACTTTGCGGCTGCCCTCCTTTTAGTCTTCTTTGCGCTGGCTACGGTTGCCGAGGGCGCACAAGACACCCAAACCCCTGACTTGTCAGAGCAGCCGGAATTTTCCCAGTGGCTCGCAGATCTACGCGCGGAAGCTTTAACAAGAGGTATCTCGGCGGAGCTTTTTGATGTCGTCACGAAGGGGATCGTTCCCGCCGAGGAAGTCCTTGAGCGCGACAGGCATCAACCTGAATTTAGGCTAACCTTTGATCGCTATTTGAAGCGGACTGTCACGGATGCCCGCGTCGAGCGAGGCCGCGAATTATTGAACAAGCATTCTGCCTTGCTTCGCGAGGTTCATGAACGCTATGGCGTGCAGCCGCGATTTTTGGTCGCCTTTTGGGCGTTAGAGAGTAATTTCGGCGAATACACAGGCAATTTTTCGGTCATCGAAGCCGTTCTGACCTTGGCTTATGATACGCG
>CAXMNO010000032.1:0-7582 GCA_964194655.1 uncultured Acidimicrobiia bacterium | reverse complement strand
ACTGGTTGGGAGATTGTAGTAATTCCCGATCTGCACAGCGGCTGAAGCCAGGAGTGCTTCCTCGCCGCTCCCCCCGGAAAAGGACCCGGTCCTGAGATCGGTCACGAGCGGCCACATGGCGCACGTCATGGGGCAACCTTTTTTGATAAGGTTGACCACGGCTAAGCAGGCAAGCATTTCGGCTGCGACCTGCACCAAGGTACCGGCAAGAGACGCAGGTGCGGTGGCACCGGCCTGGGGTGCGATTGCGAGGTCACTCACCAAACCCAATTGGCTCGTTTCGATCATGACGTCAAGGTTGTCTCGACCAAAGCGCAGCGGCGAGACAATCGGGCAACCGCCAAAGATAGCGAAAGGCTCTTTGACGAAACGACCCTCACCACCCAGGACTAGATCGAACATCTCGATGGCGGGTTTTATGAAGCCGCGATCGCGAAAGGACATTGAAAGCGGCTTTTCCGTTGCCGCCATCAAAGCGTAGAAGACGTTGATGTCATGCTCGAAATCGTCCGTCACATCGGTCGCTACCACCGTTTGCCCGACGAGATGGATATTGTCGAGGCGATCAAGCAGCCGTGCAAAATCATAGAGGTCCAGCAAAGTGGAGGCACGGTAAGTTCGTTCGGCGCTATCAAGCGTTGTGACCGCCGATCCCGCCGTGCAGAAATGGACCCGCGTCCCACTGCTAATCACGTCGCCTTCGCCCTTGCGCGCACCGCGGGCATGGACCCGGTATTCCTTTGCGGCACCCGCGAGGACGTCCTCAATTAGGGAAGGTGGAAAGCAAAGCCGCCCGTGTTCATTCAAGAAACAGCCCTTGGGCAGCACGATATCGAGCAGCTCCTCAGTTGGATCGCCGATTCCAACCGTCTCAAGAATCTCCAAAGCCGCTTTGTGGATGCGCTCAACCGAAGCATCGCTCAAAGGGCGATACTGCCCACCAGACGCGCCTGCCCAGATTGAGGGTTCGCGCTTTCCAGCCTCGCGTCTTGCCCGTCTGCTCGCGCGCCCGCTTCCACCACCGCGTCCAATGCGCGCACTGCCGAGCTCATCTCTGAAGTTTTCTTCTTGCATGGCGCGCTCCCCCTTTGTCGGTGATTATAGAACATCAATAGCAAAAAAAGCGGCTGCTGCCTGGTGCAAGCTGCCGCCGCTGGAATGGCCTCGAGGATAAATGAGCCACCCCGTAAGCGGCAATTTCCTTCTTCTAAAAGAACCTTTTTAGCTATGCTTAAAGACCGTGCTTAAGAACCTGCAGCTTCCCCTTCTTCTTCAATTTCACTTAAAATCCACTCCCTGAAGGCGACGACCTTTGGCTTTTGGCTGTCGGCAATTGGGTAGACGAGATTATAGCAAAAAGACATCGGCAAACTGATATCAAAGGGGCGCACGAGGCGCCCGGCCGCGAGCTCATCCTTTGCGAGCGAATCGCTGACAAGTACCAGTCCCTGGCCTTCCAAAGCAGCTTGAAGGGCAATGGCCGTGTGAGAGAACCTTGGCCCGCTCTCCGCATCAACCTCCGGTGCACCAGCTGCTTTAAGCCACATTTCCCAATCAAGCGTCTCGCTATGCTCCCAAGCGACTTGCCAATCCATCGTTTGCCAGTCGACGTGCAGCAACGTGTGCTTGGCAAGGTCGGGGGGCCTGTTCAAAGGAGGACCTTCTTCGAGCAATCTCGGGGAGCAAACAGGATATATGCCCTCGTCGAATAGTGGAATCGCTTCCAGGCCTTGGTAGTCGCCTGCACCAAAACGGATGGAGACATCGACCCCTTCGCGCCTGAAATCGACCAGGTGGTCGGAGGTATGAAGGCGAACATCCACCTCCGGATGGCACTTCTTGAAGCGGCCAAGGCGGCGCACGAGCCAGGTGGCAGAAAAAGTTGGCCCGGCGGAAATCGTTAGATAGTGGCGCTGACCGGCAGCGCGCATGCGCCGCACCCCTTCTGCCAATTGGTCAAAGCCCGCGCGCAGCAGCGCTAAGCCTTCTTGCGCGGGCTCGGTTAAAATAAACTCGTTTTTATTTCGCCTAAGCAGCTTAACGCGCAAATCTTCTTCAAGCGCCTTTAATTGGTGGCTGATGGCAGCAGGTGTCACATGCAGCTCATCGGCTGCCTTGGTAAGGCTTAAATGTCTAGCTGCGGCTTCGAAAGCGCGCAAAGCGTTCAGGGACGGCAGGCGTGGCGGCATCGGGCAACCTTTTTAGATTTTGTAAAACCATATTGAACAAAAAATCGTTTGGCCCCAACCCAAATCGATCATATTTCTGCGAAACGATATTCATGATCACAAATGAATGTTGGCTTATCCGGTAATCACGCGATCCTATGGGTCTGCTGTGTTTTGAGAGGAGATCTGGTCCATGAAAACGATCCTTGCCCACTTCGTCGATCGCGCCATCCCCGGCCTTTCCGGCCGCGACCTCGTTCGCCACGATGCGGACCGGGTGAGCGGGAAATATCGTCGCGACCTTCGCCAGCTTGATATGGAAATTCTGCGCGACATCGGTCTCGACCGCTCAGCCATCTAAAGCTCGCCATTCTCGCTCGCTTTTTGCTCAAGTGACAGATAGGTTTGCACTCCTGTCTGTTGAACCAGGTGGCATGGCGAACGAGGCGAGATGGCGGACATTCTGATTAATCCAGCACGCGGTGACGTGCACGAGGCTGCAACCTCTATTGCCCAAGCATTGGACGGCGAAGGCTTCGCGCGGGCCAAAACAGCCATCACGGCCTGGCCAGGCTATGGGGTGACGCCTCTGGCAGCCCTTCCCGGATTGGCGAAAGAGGTTTCCATCGCGTCACTGCACTATAAGGACGAATCCCAGCGCTTTGGGCTTGGTTCCTTCAAGGCGCTGGGTGGTGCCTATGCTGTTGGATGCCTTCTGGCCCGCGAACTTGAACGGCGCGGCATTGCGTCGTTGGAAGGTCCTCAAGCTCTGCTAAATGGCGATTACGCGGATGCGGTCAAGGATATTACCGTTTGCAGTGCAACAGACGGTAATCACGGGCGTTCGGTCGCCTGGGGTGCCCAGACTTTCGGGTGCCGCGCTGTGATCTTCCTGCATGAGACTGTCAGCGAGGGCCGGGAAATTGCGATCGCTGGCTTCGGGGCGGAGGTTATCCGCACATCAGGAAATTTCGACGATTCCGTGCGCATCGCAAAGGAAACGGCGGAGCGTGAAGGCTGGTTCGTCGTCTCAGACACCTCTTACCCCGGATATCGGGAAATCCCCACGGACGTCATGCAGGGCTATGGCGTTATGACGTGGGAAGCGCTCGATCAATTCCAGTCCCAGACCGGCGGGGCCTTGCCAAGCCATGTTTTTTTGCAAACAGGTGTTGGGGGAATGGCGGCATCGGTTGTAGCCCGCCTCTATCAGCTCTTCGGTGATCATACGCCCAAGATTATTCTAGCAGACCCGCGCAAGTCTGCTTGCTGGTACGAAAGTATCAAAGCTGGCCGTCCGATGCCGGTCGAAGGCGACCTCGATACCATTATGGCAGGATTGGCGTGTGGCGAGGTGTCACTTATTGCCTGGGATTGTCTGGGGACGTCTGCAGATGCCGTCATTTTGGTCGATGACGATGAGGCGGAGGATTGTATGCGGCGCTTGGCCTCCGGCGTGGCGGGGGATGCGCCTTTAGTTGCTGGAGAATCAGCCGTTGCAGGGCTTGCCGCACTCCTATCTGTTGCAAGCGACAAGGAAGCTCGAGAAAGCCTGGGACTTGGCCCTGATAGCCGTGTGCTCCTTTTTGGCACCGAAGGCGCGACAGATCCGGAGGTCTACGAAAGGATCGTGGGCCGCCCGCCAGAGGATGTGGCGTGACATCTTTAAAAATAGACCTTTCGCGCCTGATGGGCCGGATCGAGGCATTGGCGCGCGTCGGTGCGCGCGCGGACGGTGGGGTTTGCCGTATCGCGCTCGGTGACGAAGATCGCCAAGCGCGCGATTTGGTAATTTCTTGGATGCGCGAGCTTGGCTTGAGTGTTGAAGTCGATGCGCTTGGGAACGTGACGGGGACGCGTGAAGGGGCGGAGACCGGGGCACCGGTCATGACCGGATCGCACATCGATACTGTCGCAACCGGCGGGCTTTACGACGGCAATCTCGGTGTGCTTGCTGGGCTGGAGGTGGTGGAGACGCTGAACGATGCGGGCATTACCACGCGCCATCCCATAGCCGTTTCCTTCTTCACCAACGAGGAAGGTGTCCGCTTTCAGCCCGATATGATGGGAAGCGCTGTTAGCCAAGGATCCCTCGACTTAGAGGCCGCACTGGCAGCACGTGACCGCGATGGCGTGAGCGTTGGCGAGGCCTTGGCCGAGATCGGCTATGCGGGTGCTGCGGAAATGAAGCGCGCTCGTGCCTACATCGAACTACATGTCGAGCAAGGCCCGGTGTTGGAGCGCGAAGGTGTCACCATCGGCGCGGTTGAGAGTGTCCAGGGCATTTCCTGGACGGAGTATCAGATTATTGGCACCTCGAACCATGCAGGCACAACACCGCTCGCCCTTCGCCAAGATGCGGGCTATGTCGCAGCCGAAATTGCTGTTGCAGCCCGGCGCATTGCGAAGGAGTTCGGCGGGGACCAAGTCGCAACTGTGGGCGTGATCGAATTGGATCCAGGTCTCGTCAACGTCATTGCGCGTAAAGCTCGCTTGACGGTCGATCTGCGTAATACGGATGAAGCCCTCCTTTGTGAAGCAGAAGCGAGGATGGCGGATGCGGTGGCGGATCTAGCGGCGCGTGAGGGGGTGGAAATCACTTCTAAGAAGCTTGTGCGGTTTAAGCCTGTCGCCTTTGATCTCGGAGTCATTTCGTTGGTGGAAGGGGCGGCGCGTGACCTTGGCGCTAGCGTCAAGCGCATGCCCTCGGGTGCTGGTCATGATGCCCAGATGTTCGCGCCCAATTGCCCCACGGGCATGATCTTCGTGCCCTCCAAGGATGGTATCAGCCACAACGTCGATGAGTTTACGGCGCCTGAAGAGATCGAAGTCGGGGCAAATGTCCTCCTAGGGGTGTTACTGTCGCTGGCCGAGAAGTGATCGTTTTTGCTTGGATTAGAAGAGTGCGGAAAGACTGCCATGGATCGCAAAATTGCAAGGCGTGATGAATGGCTCGATGCCAGGAAAACCTTGCTCGATGAAGAAAAAGCCTTTCAAGCGGCGCGCGACCGCTTAGCGGAAAGGCGCCGCGAACTGCCTTTGGTCTTGCTTGAGAAGGATTATCTCTTCGCAGGCGAGAACGGTAATGTCTCCCTATCCGATCTCTTCGGGAAATATGGCCAGCTCATCGTCTACCACTTCATGTTCGATCCCGATTGGGATGAGGGCTGTAAGTCTTGCTCTTTTATCTCCGACGGCTTTGACGGTGTGATGCCGCATTTAGCCGCGCGCGATGTCGCCCTTGCCGTTGTCTCGCGGGCACCCTTGGAAAATCTACTCGCCTATCGTAGCCGCATGGGGTGGGAATTTCCTTGGGTTTCTTCGCTGGAGAACGATTTTAATAAGGATTTCAACGTCTCCTTCGCGGCAGAAGACCTGGCTTCAGGCAAGGGCACTTACAATTACCGGGAAGGCGGTGCGGTCATCCCAGAAATGCCGGGGTTGAGTGTCTTCTTAAAGGGCGAGGCTGGTCGGATCTATCACAGCTACTCAACATATGCCCGGGGGCTTGATCCCCTCATCCCCACATATCAGATGCTAGACCTCGTCCCCAAGGGGCGTGACGAGCAAGATCTTCCCTTCACCATGCAGTGGGTACGCCGACATGACGAGTACGAGGATTGAACGAGGTTCTATAGCCAATCCATCTCAAAAGGATAGCTGGAGAGAACCTCGACACCGGTTTCGGTGATAAGGACTTGCTCTTCCAGCTTGACGCCTTCCTTGCCACCCTCAACGCCGATGAAGGATTCAACGCAAAGCGTCATGCCGGGCGTTACGATACCGTCATAGCCCTTGGCCGCGAAATCGGCCCAATGCTTGATGGATGGATACTCATCGGCGAGCCCAACGCCGTGGATTAGGCTGCCATAGCGGTTGGAGAGATATTCTTCAGGGATTGGCCAGGCCTTTTCTGAAACCTCCCGCAAGGACATGCCCGGCTTCAAGACACCAATGTTATATTGGATCTGTTCATAGGCAGCCGCATAGATGCGCCGTTGCTCGTCGCTCGGCTTGCCATCCCCACAAAGCCACGATCTCGAGATGTCGGAGCAATAGCCGTAAGGACCAACCAAGTCGGTATCGAAGCTCACCATATCGCCCTTTTCGATCTCGCGCATGGAGCATTCGCGAAACCAGGGGTTCGTTCGTGGGCCGGAGGAAAGGAGACGGGTTTCAATCCACTCCCCACCTAGCCTGATATTGGTTTCATGCAGTTTGGCCCAAAGCGCGTTTTCGGTAATGCCGGGCCTCATCGCCTCGCGCATGGACTTCATGCCTTCTTCGCACGCCCAGATGGCAGCTTTCATCAGTTCCATTTCTTCAGGCGATTTGATGCAGCGCGCATCCTCCGCCAAGCCTTCGCCTTCGTGAATCTCAACGCCTTCATCCATCAAAGCCTTGCAGCCCATATGGGAGAGATGGTCGATCGCCAAGCGCTTGTTGCCGCCACCATAAGTGCGCACGAGGTCGGCAATCTCCTTGGCGAAAATTTTGACCCGTTCCTCCCCCCGGCCTCCGGCTGTGAAGTAGTAGAAGCTGCTGTTGACCCGGTATTCGTCCACCGTCGGCAAATCAGTCGCGAGATGAGGGTAGTTTCCATAGTCGAAAAGGATCACCGGCCCCTCGCTCGCAACGAAAACGCAGCGCGTCTCATAGTGCGCGCACCAGACCTGCATGTTGGTGGCATCGGTGGCGTAGCGGGTATTCAGCTGATTGAAGAAGAGGCCACCGGCCACATCTTGCCTACGTAGCTCGGCACGTAGGCGCTCCAGTCGATAACGCCGGACCACGTCGAGGTCGGTTGGCGCCTCTGAATACTCCATGGCACCGTGTTGACGGGGAAGGTTGCTGGTCGCATCAGACATTGATCTCTCCATCAGAGCTTAGATCCTCGGCTTAGCTTTCCACCCAGAAGCGCTTTTATGGTGTTCGCAAAGCGACGGATCTTGGTCTCATTGTTTCCTCTTGCAAGGTGCCCTCAGATTGATACTAGATCTAGACGAAAATGCCTGATGAGGGAGGGGCGGCTAAATGAAGTCACATGCGCGCGTTGTGGTTATTGGCGGTGGGGTCACCGGTTGTTCCATCCTCTATCATCTGGCCAAAATGGGCTGGAAAGATGTCGTCCTTTTAGAGAGGAAGGAACTAACCTCAGGCTCTTCCTGGCACGCGGCTGGTGGCCTTTTCTCGCTGACGACACCCAATAACGCGGCGGTTCTCCAAAAGTACACATTGGAACTCTACCCAGAGCTTGAGAAAGAAAGCGGGCAAGACTGCGGACTTCATCTAACAGGCGGCATATCGCTAATCCGCTCCGACGATGAGATCACGGCCCTTAAAGTCGCCGTCTCGCGCGGCAGACGTTTGGGGATCGAGGCTGATTTCATTTCTATGGAGGAGGCGAAGCAGAA